>JBCCEG010000216.1:0-3423 GCA_039030455.1 Myxococcota bacterium
AATTTCGCCCAAGTGGTTCGGGACGACTACTGCTTCGTCGACAAGAGCCTGTTCATCAAGCAAATCCTGGACGGCGGCGACGGCGTCACGCTGATCACCCGCCCCAGACGCTTTGGCAAAACCATCAACATGAGCATGCTGCGCTGTTTTTTGCAGGCCGCGGGGGGTTGTAGAGACGCGATGAATCGCGTCTCTACGACGGCGGAACATTCGGCGGAGAACGATCTCTTCGCCGATCTAGCGATCAGCCGCGCCGGCGATGGCTATCAACAAGAACGCGGCAAGCGACCGGTGATCTTCATCAGCTTTCGCGCGGTCAAGGAGCTGGAGTGGGAACCGGCGTTTCGCCGCATGAGCGCGCTGCTTGCTAAATTGGTCGAGACAAACTGTCAAGAGGCGCCGATGGAAAGGCTGACGCGAACCCAACAACGCACCTTGGAAAAAATAGCGCGGCAACAAGCGCTGCCGGACGAGTGCGAAAGCACGTTGGCCCTTCTCACCGAACTGCTCACGCTGCGGCACGAGGGCATGACGCCGTGGGTGTTGATCGACGAATACGACGCGCCCATGCAGGCGGCCTATCAATATAATTATTACGCACCCATGCGCAACCTGATGAAGGGCTTGCTGGGCGACTGTCTGAAGGACAACGACTTTTTACATCGGGCCGTGATCACCGGCATCTTACGCGTGGCGAAAGAAGATATCTTTTCGGACTTGAACAATCCGGGCATTTACGGCGTGTCGCAAGATCGTTTCGCGTCCTCGTTCGGCTTTACCGAAACCGAAGTCAAGGAGTTGCTCAGCGGCCGTGACATGGCCGATCGCCTGGACGCCGTGCGGGACTGGTACGACGGCTATCGCGTTGGCGCGGACGAACCCGTCACCATCTACAACCCCTGGTCCGTGATCAGCTACGTGGCCAATCCCACCCAAACCCCGCGGCCCCACTGGGTGAACACCAGCAGCAACCATTTGGTGCACCACCTGCTCACGCAAGCCGACGCCGGTGTCAAGCGGGGGTTGCGGCAATTGCTGGACGAGAGGAACCCCGTCACGATCCAACGCGTCCAACAAAACGTTCCCTTGCAAGAGCTGGAGTCGGACCCGGAAAACCTGTGGGGGCTGTTGCTGGCCTCGGGCTATCTGACACTGCACCCGCGCGGGCGGGAGGGAAAAGAAAACACCGCGCGAGAGTCGGCCTTGTGCATTCCCAACAAGGAGGTGCGGGAAGTCTACGACACTCTGGCGCACAAGTGGCTGCGGGGGAATAAAGGCGGCGACGGCGCGAGTCTGCTAGACGCCCTGGTGGCGGGGGACGTGGAAGAGTTCGCGGAAGGTTTTGTCCAACTCATGCGCAAAAGCATCAGTTACTTCGACACGGCGGGCGACGAGCCCGAGCGCTTTTACCACGGCTTTGTGCTGGGGATGGTCCACCATCTGCACGATCGCTATGTCATCCGTTCCGAACGTGAAAGCGGCCTGGGACGTTACGATTTGGCCTTGGAGCCCAAGGAGAAATCCATGCCGGGGTTCGTGCTGGAGTTCAAGAAGGCTCCCCGGGTCGACGGGACGCTGGAGCAGGCGGCCGCCAAGGCGCTGGCGCAAATCAAGGAGAGGGAATATCACGCCGATCTGTTGCATCGAGGCGTGGAAACCGTCGTTGTGTTGGGGCTGGCGTTTCGCGGCAAGGAGGTCGCCGTCACATACGAACAGGTGAACAAAGCAAATCGCTAACGTATCCACCCGACGCCCGCGCGGCCGATCATCCTGCTCAACATGACGGAACGACTCAGACAAGCCCGCGCGGAGAGGTCTCTGTTTTTGACGGTTGAACCCCCCGACAGCGGGCGCCGCCTCGACGCCTTTGTGGCGCAAGCGGCGCCGAAACTTTCGCGCGCGCGGGCGCAGGCGCTGATCGCCGCGGGGCACGTCCGTCTGGACGGCGAGACCGCCCGCGCCTCCCACAGGCTGAAGGGCACCGAACACATCACCGTGACGGTCCCCCTCAACCCGCCGTCTCAACTACAAGCGCAAGAGTTGCCCCTGACCGTGCTTTATGAAGACGCGTGGATTGTCGTGCTTAACAAACCCGCCGGCATGGTGGTGCACCCCGGCGCGGGACGGCCCGACGGCACGCTCGTCAATGCCCTGCTGCACCGCTACCCCGACCTGCCTCGCGGCAACGCGGGGCGGCCCGGCTTGGTGCACCGACTGGATAAGGACACCTCGGGCGTGCTGGTGTGTGCCCGCACGGAAGAAGCCCATCAAACGCTGAGCGACGCGTTCCGCCTGCGACAAGTCCACAAACTCTACCGCGTGTTTTGTCTGGGCCACCCGCCGCGCCACTTTGTCTGTCGCACCGGCCATCGCCGCCACCCCGTGCACCGCAAACGCTTTACCACGAGGGGCTGTGCCCCCTTGCCGCCACCTTTTTGTCATCCTGAGTCCGTCCCTTCGCCAAGCCTCAGGACAAGCCTGAGTGATAACAAAAGACGGGCGAAGGATCCCTGCTGGAGTTTACCCCGGACCTCGATCCGGGGCAGGGATGACAAATCCACCAATCGGGGCTTTGGGGAGATCCTTCCTCGCCGTGCTCGTCGGGCCTGCCCTGAGGCTTGGCGAAGGGATGACAGGGAGGGGTCGTCGCCGGTCGGAATTCGCCTGGCGCACACGGAATTCACTCGTCTGTGTCAGGGCGGCGGCGTGAGCGAACTGCAAGCCCGGATCTTCACCGGCCGCACGCACCAGATTCGCGCGCACTTGGCCGACGTGGGTCATCCGGTGTTGCAAGACACCCTGTACGGGGGCGGCAAGGCGGCCGCGCGCCTTCCCGCCGGACCCGTCGCGACGGCGGTTGAAACTCTCACGCGCCAAGCGTTGCATGCGGCCGAACTGGCGTTCACCCACCCAGCCACCGGCAAACCTTGTCATTTCCACGCTCCGCTAAGCCCCGATCTGCAAGCACTGCACGAGGCACTGGTCGATCAAGAGGAAAAGGGGACAGACCGCTCGCTTTAGTCAATCTAGTGGATTCCCCGCCGCTTGCGGCGGGGTCACCTTTTTTGGCAAGGTCGGGGATTCATTCCCCGACCGCGCAGCCGGGGGTCCCCAAAAAGTATTGAGCAGGGGTCCCCACAAAGTACCGGAGCGACAGCGAGGACACTTTGTGGGGCAAAGCGAAGCGAAAACTTTTTGGGGTTGAATGTGCCCGCGTGTGTCATAGTAAAGCTCATGACAAGCTCTTCACTCAACCCTTGCATCGTCAACCCGTCGGGCAAAATGCCCGTGGGCCTGTCCAGTTTCGCCCAAGTGGTTCGGGACGACTACTGCTTCGTCGACAAGAGCCTGTTCATCAAGCAAATCCTGGACGGCGGCGACGGCGTCACGCTGATCACCCGCCCCAGACGCTTTGGCAAAACC
>JBCCEG010000217.1:0-3420 GCA_039030455.1 Myxococcota bacterium
CGTTTGCGTAACGCCGTCAATTTTTGTTCGGAGAGGCCGGTGACTTCGGCTATCGCCGCCACGGGCATTCCCTTGCTCAACAGGTTTCGGGCAATCTCCAACGCTTTTTCCAGCTTGCCCCGCCGCAGACCCTGGAGTTCGTGTTTTTTTCCGATAGCCTGCCAAATGCTCATTGCTTCCTCCCGCGCCATTCCATGCAGGTGTTTGATTGCTCCCTTTTCAAATAGACTAACATTCTCTGGGCGGTTCCGTCCAGACGCGACCTGCCCCGTGTAAAGCAACATCCGGTGCACCAGCTCCCGCCCATCGGGTTGAGTCGCCACCTCGGCCAATAGCGGATCCAGCCGTTGCAGCAACCCAAGTGGATCCAGATCGCGCCCGTGAGCTAGCAAGAGGATCCCAGCCGCGAGTAGCGCTTCGTCCGCCGGTGGTTGCGGGCTTTCCGCTCGCCGCAAGTTCACGAATCCCGCCGGTTCTTCCCACGCACGCCGCGCTGCTTCCCGCGCGCTGGGGGGCAGGCGCCGGAACGGATCCAAATGGGGACGCCACCCCTCGGCCCCGATGTACACCACCAGCACGTACACCAGTCCCGGCCTAGACTCGCCGTTCTCCCCGACGGCCAACAATCGCTCAAACCCGCCCGCTTTGTAGCCGAACGTCCGCAGGTCCATGCCGGGATCCCGCACGGCCTGCAATTCCACCACAATGCATCCCTCGCCCGCGCCGTTGCGGAGGGGAGCTTGAAACACGGCGTCGGCGGCGATTAGACCACTTTTGCGCACGAAGGCTTCCGAAGCGGGCTTTATTTGCTTCATCACGATCTGTTCGCGCACCCACAGCGGCAAATAGAACAGGAGAAACGGCAAGTAAAACCGCGCGTCTTGCATCAAAAACCGAAAAAAACGATCGTGTGGGAACCACTCTTTCTTTGTCATAGTTAATACTATAGATAGGAAAATATAGATTGCAACTCTTAATTCATTACTTCATTCGTATTGTAGAATTTTTTTCGCGGTCTTGTAAAAACAGAAAAATGATGTCATATAACTACGGAAGGAATTCAGAGAGAAGAAGGTCATGCTGTCGGTTGTGCAATCTGCTTTTGTGTCTGGTATTGAAGCAGTCCCCGTGCGTGTCGAAGTCGATCTTTCCGGTGGCTTGCCTAGCTTTGCCACGGTAGGGCTGCCCGAGTCTAGCGTGCGCGAAGCCCGTGTGCGTGTGCAGTCAGCTGTTACCAACAGTGGCTACGCTTTTCCCGCCGGGCGTGTCACGGTCAACTTGGCGCCGGCGGATCGGCGTAAGGACGGCACGAATTTCGACCTGCCCATTGCGTTGGGCATTTTAGGGACGATCGGGGTCTTGCCGCAAAGCAAACTCAACTCCCTGCTGGTGCTGGGAGAGCTCTCGCTCTCGGGCGATGTGAAGCCCGTACGCGGCGTGTTGGCCGCCGCCGACCTGGCGCGTAAACAAGGGATTACCCGCATGCTGGTGGCTGCCGACAACGGCAGCGAGGCCGCTCTCATTGACGGATTGCATGTGCATACGGTGCGGCACTTTCGCGACGCGGTGGCGTTTGTTCAAGGTCAGCAAAACAAAGCTCCGCGCGCATGGCCGCAGCCGGATACAGCGCCAAAACAAGGAATAGCGCCGGATTTGGCGGACGTACGGGGACAGTACCAAGCCCGCCGTGCCTTGGAGATTGCCGCCGCGGGCGGGCACAACTTGCTGTTCGTGGGCGGCCCGGGCACGGGCAAAACCATGCTCGCGCAGCGACTCCCGGGCATTTTGCCGGTGATGAGCCATGAAGAGGCCATGGAGGTGACACGCATTCACTCGGTGGCAGGGCTGACCATTGGGCATGGGCTGGTGCGCGCGCGGCCGTTTCGAGCACCTCACCACTCCATTACACAAGCGGGTTTGATCGGCGGCGGCAGCGGCGTTCCTCGTCCTGGTGAAATCACGTTGGCTAGCAACGGGGTGCTGTTCTTGGACGAATTGCCCGAGTTCCCCCGACAGGTGCTCGAGACGCTGCGCCAACCGCTAGAGTCAGGCGAAGTGGTTCTCAGCCGCGCTAGCGGTCCCACGCGTTACCCCGCTAAATTCATGATGGTGGCCGCCATGAATCCGTGTCCCTGTGGCAACCATGGCCAATCGGTGCGCCGCCCGTGCCGGTGTACTTGGCAGCAAATTGCTCGCTACCGCGGCCGGCTGAGCACGCCTTTGCTAGACCGGATTGACTTGCACGTGCATGTCCCAGCGGTCAAGTTGGCGGATCTGCACAGCGCTCAAGCAGGAGAAAGCTCGCTCGCCGTCCGTAAACGCGTGGAAAACGCGCGGCAGCGCCAGGTCCTCCGCATGGGTTCCTCCATGGCCAATGCGCGGATGGACAGAGAGTGGATCCGCAAGACCGTGGAGCTCGATGCACAGAGTAAACAGCTGTTGCGGCAAGCGGACGATGCGTTTCACCTCAGTGCCCGGGGGCACGATCGCATCTTGCGCGTGGCGCGCACGATCGCCGACTTGGCCGGAACCGAGCACGTGCAGACCCCGCACGTGGCCGAGGCTATCCAATATCGTGCCCAAGAAGCCGTGCCTGTCCGCTGACCAGGATTCACAGGATTTGACGGGTTGTCGGATATCGAACAGTGGAGATGAAAGTGGAAAAATCGGGCGTTTTGTCCCAATCATTCATCTGACAAATCCTGTGAATCCGAGCAAGAGTCCCACAGATCAGAGGGATTGATAGGATTGGGATAAAGCGCGCTACTTTGCTGCCGTCACCTCTATTATCCGACATCCAACAATCCGTCAAATCCTATGATCCGTGGCAAAAGCACAGGAAACAAAAGGAAATGCGGTGCTGCACAAAACCTCGGTAAATTCAGTATAATGAGTAGTAGGAGTTATGTGATGGATCCGCGGAAAAAAGGGTTAGCGGGAGTTATAGTTGGCCAAACCGCGTTGTCGCGGGTGGATGGAATTCAAAGCGAGCTTCGCTACCGCGGCTATAACGTGGATGAGCTCATACAAGGCTCGTTTGAAGAAACGTGTTTTTTGTTGCTGTATGGCCGGCTGCCCGCCGCGGGCCGGTTGCAACGGTTTTGTGAAGAACTGGCAAGCTATCGTAGGGTTGCCGCCGATGTGTTGGATTTTATTTGCCGGACAGCACGGCGCGACTCACCCATGGCGGTTTTGCGCACGGCTGTATCCATGCTTTCTTCCTCGCTGTTGCCATGCGAGCACGAAGGCAACAGGGAGCTTGACGCGGCCGCGATTCGCATGGAGAAAGCCAAGGCGCTGATCGCGAAGACGGCTACATTGGTGGCGGCTATCGGCCGCGCGCGCCAAGATCTGCCGCCGCTTGACTCTCAGCCCCGCCTAGGGCACGCTGCTAACTTTTTCGCCATGTTACAAGACAGC
>JBCCEG010000218.1:0-3413 GCA_039030455.1 Myxococcota bacterium
GACCCCGCCCCGCCCCCGCCCCCCGGCCCCCCGCCCCTTCGGGGAGGGGGGAGGGCGCCAGCTTTGCTGGCGCCCGAAGGGGCGGGGCGGGCGGGGGGATAAAGAGCGGAGGGAGGGAGGGGAGGCTTTCGCCTTCGGCGAACGGGGCGTCGCGCAAGCGCTGGCGAGGGGAGACCCTCGCCCCCCGGGCTCCGTGTTTTTCCGAAGAAAAACCGGAGGGGGAGCGAGTAGTAGGCCCGCGCCGCGCCGCGCCGCGCCGCGCCGCGCAAAGGCTGTTTTTAGGAAATAAGCGATTGCTAGCGACCTTTGCGCGCGCAGCGCGCGGGCAAACCGGTCGCTTGGCTACCGACCAAACCGGGGACGGTTTTGGCGAACGCCCACAGTAGTATGCGTTTGCTTTACCGCGCGCGTCCCCAGAGCGCGGCTTCGCTGCACCGGAAGCGCCGTAAACCCACGCCGGCCTGCCGGCGAGTACAGCGTCCGCGCAGATCGCCTTGCCGAACAAACTATAGTCGTTAGACCCATGCTCGCGCAATACGCGGACACTACTACAATAGTACACTGCTGCGCCCCGCCCAACAGCGCTCGCTCTCGGGTGCACTACGGCACAATAGAAAGTCGCGCCTCGTACCCTCGGGTGGTACTGCCGTGCTTCACAAGTTTATGGGCTTCGCCCTCCAGAACGAACTTATATCAGACCAGTGTATAGAGCTGTGTCGCCTCTTTTATTAAACCGCGCCGGTAACCCTCTCACTCTTGCCCTTCGGGCAAGAGCAAGAGCAAGACTTCAGTCCCCGAAGGTCTTGTCTTGTCTTCCGATTGTCGTTTCTTACGCCTTTCAGGGATTCCGGCCCGCCAGCGCTTGCGCGACCGGGAGAAGGGTCTCTCCGGCTCCGCCGGCAGCTTCGCGACCGAAGGCGGCAAGCGCTGGCGGGGAGAAGTGGACCGGCCTGCTGGGTTTGTAAGAACAAGACAAGCAGCTTCGCTGCAAATCGCTTCGGCTTGCGACAGCAAGCAAAACCGCAGCCCGCCCCTTTATTACGGGTCCTCCGGTCCTCGCCCCTCACTACGTTCGGGGCGAGTACAGGTCGTACGGGCGGAGTGGTATGGGGGAGCGGAGCCTTTCCCTTCTTTCCCCTTCGGGGAACGAACGACCCAGCACTCGCACTGCGAGGAGCCTGGTATCCACTCGCAGCTGAGCGCCTTATCACACTCACAAGTGCCAGCCCCGGGTGTGTTGACATGAGGAGCTGGCTTATACTTGACTATACTGCGTCTCCCACAATTGTAGTACATGCAGCGGCTAGTGGTTTCACAAATCGAATTCGAAAAGGGATCGGGTGTTACACACTCTCCTATAAGAATCAAGTACGGCGGCTTTTTGTATTATTTTGGTACCCAGACATGGCATATTGGACATCCGAGCTCGGGCCCCTACCAATAGGAGATCCGCCAGGTCCCATGGGGCCCAAGCTCGGCCGTGCCGATGCTCGCGCCTTGCAGGCGCGAGGCAGAAGACAGGCGCGAGGGAGTCTGCGACGAGTCGTTTACCAAGGACACAGCCGGCGAAAAGCGACTTAATATTCTGATTGATAAATAGGCATTCGCCCTATATATTTGGATTGGAAAGCTTTCGAATCGCTGTGCGCTGATCTATCACCGTCTAACTAAATAGATCGTTTCACATGTATTTCCCTTCATTTGGAAGTGAGTGCCCGGCCCGCACGATCGCCTACCTGTCTTACGCCCGTGAGCGGGGATATGCGAACCCTTTCGAGAGGTGAACAAATAAAAGTGTTTCGCGAGCAAGGTGGGCTGCCAGGCTTCTCGGTCGCTAAGCGCACAGCGGTGCGGCTCATAACCTACTCTGAATTCTATTACGCTCACCGTGTAACGCGGTTCAAATGAAAAAACTACTACGCCCATTTGAACCGCCGCTACGGCCTCGGATTGGAGGTGGCTTATCTGAAAGCGGATCAGAACACAATCTTACGCCACTTGCGTTTCTTACGCCCCGCTACGCCCAACATGACTCTTGAAGCGCTTGAGGGTGCCGACCCCGCCCCCGCCCCCGCCCCCGCCCCTTTGGGGAGGGGAGGGGAGGGGAGGGGAGGGAGGGAGGAAAGGGGACGGCGGCAAGCGCTGGAGTCCCCGAAGGGGTTCGGCGGGGAGGGAGGGCGCGCGCAAACCGCGCGCAAATCGTCTTCCAATGCGGTGTTATAAAGAATAAAATACACTATATCTCGCTTATCTAAGGAAAGATGCACGGCATTGCCCGAATCGGCATCTGTTATGCCGCGTTGCGCCGGAAGGTCGTTAACACGGGCACTTATAGATTCTAGTTGGCAAATCCACTGATTCAAAAGGTCGCCTCGACGCGCCTTCGGCGGGGAATAGAGATCGTTAAGGCAACAATATAAGATATATTTGCTCGCTCGCTACGCTCGCTCGCAAATCAACACCTGAATAGGCCGATGCCACTGAAAATTTTCATCCTGACTTCATCTTTGCCCACTCAGACTCGAGTTTGACATATAACCAGTTTATTGCATAACGTATCTTTCTTACGCCTAATTGATTTGAATTCTATGTGAGCGGCGTGTGAATCGGGTGTGGGTTCACACCCGCACCGGCCCAACAGCTTCGCCCAGTCGGCCTTACCTTAGCCTTTTGGCAGGCCTTCCCTGGCCGGCACGTTGCCCCTCAAGGGCGCCAGCGAAGCTTGCGCCAGCGAAGCTGGCGCCCTCCGCTACCGAAGGCACCCACCCTTGGGTCCGGCACCCGCTACACACGCAGCATTATCACCCCGAGACGGCGCGGCTGGTTGAACCACCTATTAAGCGCATGATGACGCAGCGACTCACCGATGACGCCATGGAAGTTGGGGGCAGTTCCCTTACTTACAAGCCGGCGTCAGTCCCGCACGATAGTCTAAAGCGTTTTGTTCACAAGTAGATGCAGCCCAGACGGCATGTTCGCCCAACACGCAGCGTATACTAATGCAGTGATCCAATCGCGCCTTCGGCGCACTCACGAAGGTAGGAGAATAGTTCAATTGGTAGAACATTGGTCTTCAAAACCAAAGGTTAGGGTTCGACTCCCTATTTTCCTGTAATAGCACACTCGAGTGCGTCTCAAAGCTCGTTATAAGCACCGTAACTCCTTACTTTGGCGCGCTTCATTTCCGCTTCCCCTCTGCTCCGCTCTGCTCCCCCCGCCCCGCCCCGTTCGCCGAAGGCGAAAGCCTCCCCTCCCTCCAGCGCTTGCGCGACTCCCCGCCCCTCCCGCCCGGGCCCCCCAGGGGGGCCGGGGGGGGGGGGGGGGGGGGGGTGGGCCCCCCCCCCCCCGGGGGGGGGGCCCCCGAAGCCCCCCCCGCGGCCCCCCCCCCCCCCCCCACCCGGCCCCCCCCCCCC
>JBCCEG010000219.1:0-3403 GCA_039030455.1 Myxococcota bacterium
AAGTCAGCTGATATTGATGTGCTCGTTTGGCTGCGAGCGCAGCGAGCAAGCAATTGAGCCGAGGCGCCGAAGGGGCCGGCGGAGCCGGAGACCTCTCTTACGAGTGGCGCGTTATCGCGTCATAAAGGCACACCAATTTCTGTGCGCCCTTTGGTCCATTGCTGCTGCCCCCCCGGGGCAGCAGGCCACCGTTTAAAAAAGGTGAAGGCCTCAGGCGCGCCAGGGCGCCAGCCAAGCTGGCGCCCTGCACACTGGTCTGCTTTTCCTCTTCCCTCTTCCCTCACTGCGTTCGGCAAGAGTAAAGAGTAAAAGGGCCAGCACGAGTTTGTCCCCTACGGGGACCGAAGAAGACCTGGCCACGCTTCGCTTTTTAGTAAGCAGTTTGGTGCACCCGAAGGGTGCGAATCCGGTGACACTAGTGTCGAAACAAAAAAGCAAAAATCATTATATTCAGTTTTTTTAAAACTTTGTTGGCACACCCCCGCGAGTCAAGAAGAATCGTGTGCTTGCGTTCGCAAGCCGTGATTTTCAATCTATATGCTTTCAAACTTTTGGTAATTTATAATCCAAGCGTAGCGAAGGATTATAAATGAAATTTTTTATCCATCCTTTTTAAATGTAGCCGGAAAAAAAGAGTTGCTGAAAATCTTCACGAATTCTTGACTGCAAGAGCACTCGCCTATTGGTTCATGGACGACGGTAGTTATACGTCCGACAAAAATCGAACCTATAGGTTTTCAACGCAATCTTTCCCTTTTGAGGACCAAGAAAGACTTCTCGAAGCTTTAAAGAATAACTTTGACATTGATACTACTATTCAAAAGGACCGTTCTCATTATATATTATATATTCGGTCAAAATCTACTAAGCGTTTTGTTGATTTGATTCGCCCGTATATTCATCCCTGTTTTAGTTATAAAATTCAAAACAATTAGTCATTATTATAAAAACACCGCCGAAGGCCGGGGGTCGCCCGTCTCGCTTCGCGCTCTGTTTCTTTGAAAGGTCGGTTCGCCCGAAAAGCACACCACCTGCGCGACCCGCACCGAAGTGTTTGCAGAGCAAACTAGCGGGTTCTTGGATAAGGGGCACAGCTGGCGCAGCGGCGAGTGGAACGAGGGTGACCCGTACCGTTGGACCTAAGCGCTGGTTCACCCAAGTAAATTTGCAATTTTACAATAAGCGAGTCGCGCCCCAAAGGGCGCTTGCGCTTGGGTTTTGAAGAAACACTGGGTGCGACGAAGCGCTGCAAGCGGTGCGAGCATTATAGTGATGGCGCCAGCGAAGCTGGCGCCCTCCCCTCCGGTGCACGGAGTGGACGGGTCTCCCCGCCCCGCCCCCGACCCCGCCCCTTCGGGAGGGGCGGGGAGGGGAGGGGCGGGGCGGGGTTTGTGCCGTCGGCACAATACCCCGACCCCAACCCACTCGACTACTCGCCCCCCGAAGGGGGGCGAGGGGCGGGGCGGCCGTTCGTTCGTTCATTTTTTGAAGAAAAATAAACCAAAGAAGGGTCCGAAGGACAGTTTGGGCTTGCGAGCGCAGCGAGCAAGCAATGGGCTTGCGAGCGCAGCGAGCGAGCAAATTGGGTTTACCAAAAGGCTTGCGTTTCTTACGCCCCGGAAGAACCCGCCTGAGCGAGTACTGCTTTGCGGCCGAAGGCCGCAAGGCAGAGCGAAGTGTCTGGTAGTCTGCGCGACACCATCCAGTGTGCCCCCAAGGCGCTAGCATTGCTAGAGCCCTACACTTTCAGATACACCCGAAGGGTGCGAACGCGTCCCGGTCGGGGCGGGAGCACAACTTTGCTCTCACGTGCTCACGCAAGGGGATAAAAGAAGGGTCGTCCTGCACGGGGCATGTAACTCAGTTGTGAAGAGTACGCGCGCTGGGGCTCGCTGCGCTCCGAAGGAGCCCCCCCCCTGCCCAATTGGCTGACCCCTAAGACAAAGTGACTACACCCGGTGCTTGCGCCGTCTTTCTGACATGTCTCGGGTCGCGCGCTTGCCAGTGCGCTTGTTCTTCCGCGCCTTCGGTCTCCTTCGGCGCAAAGTGCTTGCGCGCGGTAAAGCAAATACCAGCCCGGAAGAGCAGCGGCTCACTACGTTCGCCGCGAGTGCTAGGTCGTGCTAGGTAGTGCGCCTCACTCTTCCCTCTTCATTTACACAATAAATAAAGAGTGAAGAGTGCAGTCCACAAAGTGGACGCCGTAGCGGCCCCGAAGGGAAGCGCAAGCCCCCGCCCCCGCCCACTCGCCCCTCCCCTCGCCCCTCACTACGTTCGGGGCGAGTAGTCGAGTGGGCCGGGGCCGGAGTCCTTTATCCCCCCCCGCCCCTCCCTCCGCTCTCAGGCTACGGCTGTCCACTTTGTGGACAGGCTACGCCTGAGAGTGGGCGGGGCTCTCGCCTCCCCTCCCTCCCTCCCCTCCCCTTTGGGGCGGGGGCGGTTTCGCCTTCGGCGAACGGGTTCCTTTATCCCCCCCCCCGGAACCCCTTCGCCGGCTCGCCGGCGAAGCCGAAACCCAACCCCAACACTTGCGCTTCGCGCTAGGGCGGGGAGGGGAGGGAGGAAAGGGGCGGGGCGGGGACGGCGTAGCCTGCAAATATCACGAGCCTTTTTCGCGACAACCACAAGGTGCTGGTATAGGTAGTGGTTTTGGTTATGGTACGTAGCAAAAGGCAAAGACGTGGTAAGGTTAAAAAGTAAAAGGTCGCAATAGCCTAGCAAGCCGGGCTGCGGCGCTACGCGCTGCACGCCGCAGCGCTATCGCGGCGAAGCGCCGCCGTGAGCCGGGTGCCCCTCCCTCGATCCGGAGGATCGAGTGTCGGGGCGGGGCCCCGCCCCTCCCCTCGCCGGCGTAGCCGGCGAGTAGGGGCGAGGGCGCCAGCTTCGCTGGCGCTGCCCCCGCCCCTCCGGCCCACTTCGTGGACCCAGGAGTCGGGTCAGCGCTTCGCGACCGAAGGGGCGTCGCGCAAGCGCTGGAGTCTCTCCGGCTCCGCCGGCAGCTTCGCGACGGTCGGGGGGGATAAAGGCAAGCGCGGGTCTTTTTCCCCCGCGAAACACTCTCAGGCGTAGCCTGTCCACTTCTCCCCTTCGGCGCGGACAGCCGTAGCCTGAGAGCGGAGGGGTCTCCGGCTTCGCCGGCCTTCGCCTTCGGCGAGAAGTGAGGCGACCCCGAAGGGGAGAAGTGGACCGCCTTGCAGGCGCGAGCAGAGCTGGGTGCGCGCAGCGCGCAATACCCCAACCACTCTCAGGCGTAGCCTGGCCCGACCACTCTCAGGCGTAGCCTGGCCCGACCCCGCCCCTTCGGGAGGGGAGGGCGGGGGGATAAAGAGCGGAGGGCGCGGGGGGATAAAGAGCTTGCGAGCGCGCAAGCGCTGGCGGGGCGGGGGATAAAGGCAAGCGCTGG
>JBCCEG010000220.1:0-3380 GCA_039030455.1 Myxococcota bacterium
CTGGAGCAGGCGGCCGCCAAGGCGCTGGCGCAAATCAAGGAGAGGGAATATCACGCCGATCTGTTGCATCGAGGCGTGGAAACCGTCGTTGTGTTGGGGCTGGCGTTTCGCGGCAAGGAAGTCGCCGTCACATACGAACAATGCGGTTGCTCATGACCATTTTCGCACATCGCCTCATGATGTGAATCCCAATGAGCACACCGCAAGCCTCCTTCGTCAACAACCCCAACACCGTGTATCTGGTGGACGGTTCGGGCTACATCTTCCGCGCTTACTACGCCGTGCGACCGTTGCACTCGCCCGCGGGGTTACCCACAAACGCCGTTTACGGCTTTTGTAGCATGCTGCTGCGGCTGATCAAAAGCTACAAACCGCGTCACATTGCTGTCACCTTCGACACGCCCACGCCCACGTTCCGCCACGAACTCTACCCTGAATACAAAGCGAACCGCGCGGCGCCTCCCGAGGATCTCATTCCCCAACTGCCGTGGATCCACCGCTTAGTAGACACGCTGGGCGTTTGTCGCCTCGTGCAAGAAGGCTACGAAGCCGACGATCTCATTGGCACCGCCGCGCGTGTCGCGCGCGAGCACGATCACCCCGTGTGCATTGTCAGCAGCGATAAAGACATGATGCAGCTGGTGGACGAAACCACCTGGTTGCTGCGCGACGTGCAAGGCAACCAACAAGGCCCCGATAACGTGATTGATCCATCAGGCGTGAGACACAAGCTGGGGGTTCGCCCCGACCAAGTCAACGACCTGCTTGCATTGGCCGGCGATGCGTCCGACAACGTCCCGGGCGTTCCCGGCATTGGCATGAAGATAGCGGCGGCTCTCATTCAACAATACGGCGGCCTAGAAGAAACTCTGCGTCACGCCTCGCGGATTCCACAAAAAGCGCGACGGCAACGTCTGCTAGAAAACGCCGAGAAAGCACGCTTGAGTCTGCGGCTCACCCGCATCGACCGCCACGCGCATGGCGACAAATTGCAACTCCAACATTGGGCATACAAGGGGCCAAACGCTTCGCGGTTGCAGGCACTGATGCATGAACTAGGCTTTCGCAGCCTGCTGCGCAACGCCTTTGTCCAACAATTGTTAGAAAATCGCGAAGGCCGAGGAGACGCGATGAATGCCGCGCCAGCGGCTTTGGAGTGCGCCGGCTCGACGGCGTCTTCCGATGCGGCGGCCTGCGTGGAAGGAAAAGCAGTCCCAGTTAAAGGGAAAGCGGTCTCAAGCGACCCCACTCCAAAGCGCTCCGCGCACCTTTTGCAAAACCAAGAAAACGCCACATCCATCACCACGGTGGAAGACTTAAGCAAGGCAAAGCCCCTTTGGGGCCGGGCCGAACGCATCGCCTTGCACATCGAAACCGACCCACCCGAAGGGTTCGACGCGCCCGTCACCGGCATCGCGCTAAGCTGGAACCGAAATCAAGCCGCCTACATTCCCCTCGCCCATCGTCACCTGAGCGCCGCCGGGGACAAGCAGTTGCCCCAAGCAACGGTCTGGCGGGCGCTGGCATCGGTTTTGAACGACGCCAAGCGCTCCCTGGTCGCGGCAAACGCCAAGCAACACCTGCACGTGTTGCAACGCGTCGGCATCGGCGCCGTGCCGCGGGGCGATCCGTTGTTGGCGGGCTATCTGCTCCAAGCACATGATGACGACGTCCCCACACTGGCACAACTATGCGAACAGCACCTGCGCCATCCATTATCCCCGCGACAAGAGGTGTGCGGGCGTGGCAAAAAAGCACTCTCCTTCGCCGAAATTCCCCTTGACAAAGCCGCCGCGCACGCCTGCGCGCAAGCACGAGCCGCCTGGCAATTGAGTCCGCTGTTGGAGCAAACACTAGAACACCACCAACTACGAGGGCTGTACGATGAGCTGGAGCTGCCGCTGCAACGCGTGCTGCAACGCATGGAAACCTGCGGCGTGCTGCTGAACACCGCGCACCTGCGGCAACTGGGACAACAGTTCGGGGCCGACCTGCTTGCGCTGCAGCACCAGGCGTGGGAGCTAGCCGGTCGCCCATTCAACCTGGCCAGCGCTAAACAGGTGGCGGATGTGTTGTTTGGCAAACTTGGGCTACAGCCGGTCAAGGCCACCAAAACGGGGCAGTCTACCGACGCTGCCGTGTTGCAACAACTCGCGCCCCAACATCCGCTCGCCGCCATCCTGCTACAGCACCGTCATCTGGCCAAGCTCAAGGGGACGTATATCGACGCCCTCCCAGCGTTGATCAATCCGCGCACGGGTCGGCTGCACACATGTTTTAACGCTCTTGTCACCGCCACCGGCAGGCTGTCTTCCAGCGACCCGAATTTGCAAAACATTCCCGTACGGTCCGCGCAAGGACGCGAAATTCGCCGCAGCTTCATCGCGGACGCGGGCAACGTTTTAATTTCGCTAGACTACTCCCAGATCGAGCTGCGCATCTTGGCCCACATGAGTCAAGACCCTGTGTTGCTGCACAGTTTCGCACACGACGAAGACGTTCACCAACGCACCGCCGGCGAGATCTTTGGTGTCTCCATGGAGCAGGTGAGTGCCCAGCAGCGCGGCATCGCCAAAACCATCAACTTCGGCCTGCTTTACGGCATGGGCCCGTTCCGGCTCAGCAAGGAACTGGATATCTCCACCAAAGAGGCCAAGGCAACCATCGAACGCTACAACGAACGCTACGCGGGCGTGGCTGCCTGGCAACGGCAACTGGTGGAACAGGCCAAGCAAACCGGCGAGGTCCGCACGCTGCTGGGTCGGCGCCGGGTGCTGCCTACCATCACCTCGCGCAATCACATGCTGGCCGCGCGCGCCGAGCGTACCGCAATCAATACTCCCGTGCAAGGTACCGCCGCCGACCTCATCAAACAAGCCATGTTGCGGGCCGACGCCGTGCTCGCCGATCGCTTTCCCCGCGCCCGCCTGCTGTTGCAAGTGCACGACGAACTTTTAGTGGAGTGCCCCGCAAGCGACGCTCAAGCGGCAATGGAAGCGGTGCGCGACGCGATGACGAACGCCGCCGCGCTCACCGTTCCCCTAGTGGTCAACACGGGCGTGGGCTCGTGTTGGGCCGACATTCACTAGACCAGGATTCATAGGGGATTATGAATCCGACATTCCGCACATGCGTTCGCACACGAGTTTTGATTTTGCATAATTTTTTATACCGTCTTATGAAAACTTTTACTTTTTATCGTCATTCTATCTTCTCTTTCTTCATCTTGGCAAGCAGTTTTTGTCCTGTTCGACACTTCCAACCACCCCCGGCACTTTCTCCGCCAACACCTTTCTTAGTCGATACTCGCACGCGGCATACACCAGCAAGCACAAGGTCATGATAAACGTCAGCGCCATCAAACGTTCCACTTTCTTCAC
>JBCCEG010000221.1:0-3371 GCA_039030455.1 Myxococcota bacterium
CTCGCCAGCGCTTGCGCGACTACTCGCTCCCCCTCCGGTTTTTCTTCGGAAAAACACGGAGCCCGGGGGGCGAGGGGCGAGTGGCCCCGCACGACCCGCGCTTGCGCGAGACCTTACTCCGTGTTTATGGCGCTTGCGCTTCCCAAATAAACCGGAGGAGTACGGGTCGCAGGGTCGGGAAGCGCAAGCGCGGGTCGTGGTTCAGGGAAGGGCCGGCGTAGCCTGACGGCTCAGTCGCAGCCTGCCGCCTGCAGGCTTCGCCGGCCGCGTCTTCCGACCGTCGCTGCCCTGGTCTACGCTTTGGTGCGAAAGACTACGACGTCAATATCAAGTACGTGATGCGTCTCCCGCGGCCGGGGGCAAGCGTCGGGCACCCGCGCAGCAGTTGTTTTTCGTCCCCGAGGGGGAAGCCGCTTTGCTTTTGAGGTTGACGGCTTCCCCTTCGGGGACGAAATGCGCCCAAAATTGACGCGCTGTTCGGAAACGCCCACCCGAGTTGTGCCGAAGGCACAATACTATAGATCTAAGGATAATCTGGCTAGCCGGCCACAGCGCGCTTGTACTTGTCTCCGGCTTCGCCGCACTCACGACCTTCGTGGACAAGCACAAGCACAAGCGCGCAAAGAATCGCCGGGGGCGAGCCGTATGAGGGGAGACTGTCACGTACGGTTCTGAGGGCAGGGCTTTAGCATTAGCTTTAGCATTAGCTTTAGCATGCCGCGCTTATTTGTTTCTTACAAAACCCAAACAAGCCAGGTTTTTTTTATTTTTTCGCGCAAGCACAAAAATCGGCAAAAGGCTTCCTTGTGGGCGGTCGCTAGTCGAATTACGAGCGAACGCAGCTGGCTTGATCTGACATACGGGTCGGCGAAGCCGCGGTAAACGGTCGGGCGGGGTTCGACTTCGTCGAACCGCTTCGCGGGGGATAAAGAGCGTATCCCCGCAGCTCTTTATCCCCCCCCCCTTCGGGGACCGCCGCGCTTGCGCGAGACCTTACTCCGTGTTTATGGCGCTTGCGCTTCCCAAATAAACCGGGGCGTCCACTTTGTGGACTGCACTCCCCTCCCCTCCCCTCCCCCTTCGGGGGCCGGGGCCGGGGCCGGGGCGGGGACGGCGGTTGGGGAGACCGTCGCTGTTTACGGCCGTAAACAAACCAAGAAGAGCCGCGCTCAATGCGCCTTTTGCTGGCTGCGCTTGTTATTATGGCGCGTACCAGTCCGCCTGCCCGGCTACGTTCCTTCGGAAAGGGCAGCACAAGGCGTCGGCGGCGGCCGGTTCGCAAGCGCCAAAGCAGTAGTCGAATGACGCCTGTAGGCAGGTACGTCTGGCTTTCGCAGCCTCACCGGTCTGCTGCGCTGCGCTTGCAGACCCTCGCCAGCGTACTACTATTATGGTGCCGTGAGCGAATAGCACGGTCGCGCAATAGACGTCGTGCAAGCGGCTTATTACAACGTTCGGCGAGCCAAGGCAAAACGATTGCTTCCCCTTACAGGGGCGGGCAAAAAGACCTTTCATAAGTTGCAAACTCGGTCGCGCGCCAAGCGCCGACCCGCCCACTGGGGGCGCCAGCGAAGCTGGCGCCCACGAATGAGCAAAGCACCTCGCTTTTTTTTTAAACTGTTCTTTCTGTTCTTTATCAAAAGCGATTGCTCGCCCCTGGCTTAAGGGACTGCGCAAACCGAGATAGTTGTGACGGTGCGCGAAAAAGCCGCCCGAAGCTGCGCGTACTCGCGCCTGCAAGGCGCGAGCGTTCCCTCCCCTCGCCAGCGCTTGCGCGACTACTCGCTCCCCCTCCGGTTTTTCTTCGGAAAAACACGGAGCCCGGGGGGCGAGGGGCGAGTGGCGGGGGAAGGGCACGGGGAAGAGCGTGGGAGTGCTTACGCGCCTTGACCCCCTACTGATATATCTAATTTGGCGACCGTAAGGTGCTTGTATATACACCCTAACAAAGGGACGCCAGAGCCTGTCGGGAAGGGCGCAACAACCGCGATGCATAAGGCTTTAAAGAATTAGAAGGTGAATACAACATAAAAGTGCTTACTTGACTCATTTCTTACGGGTTGCTTGTAAGAATGCGTCTACTGTGCTGACCCAGCACTGGATAGAACCGAGGCGCGCTTACAGTTTTTTGTTAAAGTGTCCTTTTATTTTGGCGCCGCCGGGCGATGGACGATTGTTCGACCTCTCTTACGGCTTTCGCGCAGTCAAAAAGAATAAGTGCTGCTTTGCTCGCCTCACAATGTTCGGCGAGCCGTCTAGACACGACTTCGTTCGTTTCGGAGAAACAGAGCGTACAGGGGGGGTCGCGCTCTTGCCAGTGCGCTTGCTTTTCCGGGCCGGTGTTTGCTTTACCGCGCGCAAGCACTTTGCGCCGAAGGAGACCGAAGGCGCGGAAGAGCAAGCGCACGCTCGCACCTGCAAGGCGCTTCCCTTCGGCACGACAGCTCGCGGGTCGAGTGCGCCTCACTACGTTCGGCGCCAAAGTACTCCCGGCGCCGCCGTAGTACTGCTTGCTTTGGCTGTTTGTATTGCTATAGCAGTGTGTTGGCGAGGCGCGGATTACCAGGTCTTTGGGAACGCGCGACCCTGACCCTCGCCGGCTATCCCCCGAGCCATAACCCACCCCTCGCCCCTCACTGCGTTCGTGCCTTCGGGAAGGGCGAGTCGCTTCGCCTGGCCGCTTTGCTCGTCTTTTGATCGCAGTCCAATCTCGCCCTGCGCGTTGGCGTAAAGACGGTTGATCGCGCGTCCGCCCCGTTATCCCCCCCCTCGCCCCCCTCCCTCCGCTCTTTGTCCCCCCCCCGGTTCGTCTTCGACATTCGCTTCGCAGGGGGACAAAGAGTGGGCGAAGGCGGGGCGGGGGAGCGAGTGTATGGGGGTGGGCACAAAGACCCGCCTTCGGCGAGCCGCCCCTTCGGCCGCGCCTTGCAGGCGCGAGCCCTTCGGAGACCCGCGCTTGCGCTCGCTTGCGCTTTTTTTGTTTCTTCGAAACGAAAAGGAACGAGCAGAGCTTCCAAAGCAGGCTGCGCCCGCTCGCGCGTTTCCCGCCGCTCACCGCTTGCTCTTTCGTCCCGTGCGCGCCGCAGCCGCATGCGGTGCACTTCTTCCAACCCAGGCTACGCCGCCCTTTTGCTCCCCCCTCGCAAGCTCTCCCCCATACCCCGCCCGCCCCTTTCCTCCCCTCCGCTCTGCTCGCGCCTGCAAGGCGCGAGGGCGGCGTAGCCTTGTGTTCGAAGAACACTGCGCGCGGTTTGCGCGCGCCCTCCCCTCCCCCCTTCGGGGACTCCAGCGCTTGCGCGACTCCGCTCTTTATCCCCCCGCCCGCCCCGCCCCTTCGGGCGCCAGCAAAGCTGGCGCCCTCCCCCCTCCCC
>JBCCEG010000222.1:0-3368 GCA_039030455.1 Myxococcota bacterium
ACGCCCGCGCTGCGCGAGGCCTTCACCACGCTGCAGGAGCATGCTTGGACTTCGCAGGAGCGCCGTGCCTACGCGCGCGCCATGATCGCCCGCACCGACCGCGAAATGCAGATGAGCTATGCCCGCCGCAAGGGGTTGGAGAAGGGACGAGAGGAAGGCCTGATCCAGGGAATGGAAAAAGGACGAGAAGAAGGTCGGGAAGAAGGTCGGGAAGAAGGTGAAAGACAAAAAGCTTTGCAAATCGCCCGCGCCATGCGTTCTTCGGGGCTGGATGTGAAGATGATTCTGCAGATGACCGGTTTGACGCGCAAAGACATTGAGGCGTTGCGCTAAAGCGTGTTCGCGCATGATTCGCATGGTGATCCGCCATGAATCCGCTATAACAAATCAAGCAACTAACGGCTCTCTTGGCTTTTGCATGGAGCAAAAAGAAGGAGCGCTGCGCAACATAGAGGAAGAAAGAGATGTTGAAGAGAAAACACGGAACGATTGTGTTGCCTGTCTTGGCGCTTTGCATGGGCTCGTTGAGCGCTGTTGCCGGTCTGGTGGATGATGTGGCGACAGCGGATTTACCAAGTTTTAGCCAGAAACTAAACTCCGACCAAAAGGAAGATCAAGGTACGTTGAATAAAGCGTTGCACCGAGCCTGTGAGATCGGGCGTGTCGAAGCTGTTATTCAGTTGCTGAACAAGGGGGCGGAAGTAGACGCCAATATCGGTGGAGAGAGACCCTTGCACAAAGCCGCTCAAAACGGACACATCAGCGTCGTTGAAATCCTTATTGCTTGGGCAAGGAAACAAGGCAAGGACATGACTACCTTTATGAATGCCCCCAACAACAGCGGTGGGACGGCTTTGCATAGCACGGCCATATTCGGCTTTAACAGATTAACCCGTATCCTTTGCGACAACGGGGCAAGAGCAGGTGTTAGGACACACGGCAACGATCCCTTGACGCCGCTGCAATATGCGAAGACCTACGGCAATCAAACGTCGGTGATGATTCTTACAAATGTCTGTAATCAGTAAACAGCCGCAGCCATGGAGCAGGCGTTAGAACGAGTGAACATAGGGTGTGGCTTTGGATTGCGCCGGCTTGACGGCGCTTTTCCTACGGCCGCGCGTGTAGAGACGCGATTAATCGCGTCTCTACACCAGTAGTCCAAAGCCGTAGGCAGCGGTATCCTTTTTTTGTCCGTAGTTTAGGCTGGGATAGGGATGCTTTATGGTGAAGACGACGTGAGCCTTCCGGACAAAACAACAGCGCATTGCCTATTTTGTCGCATTGTGCGAGGGGATGTTCCAGCCGACCTTCTATACCGGGGAGAGCGTGTGCTGGCATTCGCCGACATAAAGCCTCAAGCCCCCGTGCACATATTGGTTATTCCCAAGCAGCACATCGGCAGCGTGGCCGAGCTCACGGCGCGGCACGGCTCGCTGATGGGAGAAGTGATGCTGGCCGCGCGGCAAGTGGCGCGAGATAAGGGGCTTGAACAAACGGGGTATCGTTTGGTGGTGAACACGGGCGCGGACGCATGCCAAACCGTGCCGCACTTGCACGTTCATGTTATCGGTGGGCGGGCGATGGCGTGGCCGCCGGGGTGACAGAGGGATCAGTTGGCGCGCGTGCCAAGAGAGAACGCGCCCGGCCCACGACATAGAGTGACCCTGTTACCAAGATGCATCCCCCCTGCCGCCGGGCTTGTATCCGCGCATGATGCAGCGCCTCGGCAACGCGGGCAACCGGCGTGACACGGCGCACACCGGCTTGTCGTAATAATTTTGCTGTTGTACACGCGTTGAGAGCACGCGTGAAGGGGCCGCTTGCGGTTTGCGTGGTGTACACGGCGTGGGTTGGCGGCATGTGTGCTCGCCACGCGCGGGCGAAGCCGATCTCGTCATGCCCTTGGCTCAGCCCCACCACGGCAAGCAGCGGCAGGGCTTGAAGCTTGGGATCTTCCTTGAGGCAGCGCGCCAGTTGGATGAGCCCGTTGGGGTTGTGGGCGCCGTCTAGCAGCACCGGACAGGTGTGTCCATGGATCCATTCGTAACGCCCGGGCCACCGCGTTTGCTCCATGCCGCGTCGGCGTGTTCGTGGGTCGAGCGCTAGATCCGCTTGTTGCAGCATGCCCACGGCGACAGCCGCGTTGTTCCATTGGTGCTCACCTTTCAGAGCAAGATGTGTCCGAGGTAGCAGCACGCGGTTCCCCCCAGATACGGTGATGCGACCGTCGCGGTGCATCACACGGATTTCACGCCCCACGCGGACCAAGGGCGAACCCGCCATGTCGGCGTGTCGTGTGACGGCGGCTAGTGCTTCGGGCGGTTGGGGCGCAACGACAACGGGCACACCTGGTTTGCAAATGCCGGCCTTTTCCCGCGCAACAGCACTCAGCGTGCGCCCCAGCAGCCGGGTGTGGTCCAGGGCGATGGTGGTGATGCCGCATGCGGCAGGCGTTACGGCGCTGGTGGCGTCCAATCGTCCGCCTAGTCCGACCTCTAAGACTACCGCTTGCACCCCCGCGCGGGCAAAGTGCAGCAGCGCCATGGCAAAGAGCCGCTCGAAAAACGTGGGCGAATCCTCCATCCCGCGCGCTGCTTGCTCCACGTGATCGTGCAAGGCGCAAAATGCCGCTTCGGGCACCATCTGTCCGTTGACGCGAATGCGCTCGCGCACGCAGCTTAAGTGGGGGCTGGTGAAGCACCCAGTCACCATGCCCGCTTGCCGTAGCATGGCGTCTAGCATGGCACAGACACTACCCTTGCCGTTGGTGCCGGCTACTTGCAATAGGCGCATGCGTTTGTGTGGGAGCCCCAAGCGTTGGAGTAGCTCTCGCGTTCGCCCAAGCCCCCACTTGGAGGACGTGGGCCGGTGACCAAGCAGCGATCGCAGGGTTTGTATGTATGCCGCGCTCCATGCCATGAGTCCTAGCAGAGCACGCTCGATCGGGCACGGCAAGCAGGTGGGGAGAGTTATGAATTATTAATTATGAATTATGAGATCAAAAAAGTCATGAGGAAAGAAACTCATGCCATTTCCCAAAAACAAGTTACATGACTGTCGCCCCAGCCCCTTATATCTGGTTCTGTGATCGCATTGGTGCGATCATCGTCCAGAGACGTTTGGATGGCGGGGGCGGGAATGACAAAATGGGGTTTTGGGAAAAGCAAAAAGAAAACTTATTCTTGCGAATTGGTATCATAATTCATAATTTATAATTCATAATTAAAAAAAGTTGCTTTTGCCTGCCGGGAATTTTTTGCGTTTCTGGTACGTCATTCTCCTGAGGGCATGAATTTGCGTGGAGAAGCTGGATGAAACGATTTGTTGTTTGCGCGTCGGCATTTTTGTTTGCCGGGTGTCCGTTG
>JBCCEG010000223.1:0-3352 GCA_039030455.1 Myxococcota bacterium
CCATGCAGCATTTTGCTACCGATACTACGAGTAACGACAATATCGACAACAATAACAACGAGAATAGTGGTCCAAAAGAAAAGCAAAGAAAAAGTTTTCTTGGTGCTCTTTTTGGCTCAAAATAAGCACCCATCGTAGCGCCGACCCCACCCCTCCAGCAGCCCAGCCGCGCCGCGTGCGGTTCTGCTTCGCCATTATGCTGTTGCTGTTTGGGGGGCGACGGTTGCCCGAGATTGCCGCGGGGCTGGGGCAGGCGATTCGCAATTTTCGGCACGGTCCGCGCGAGGGCGAGGGCCAAGACGGCTTGAATGCTCCTTCATCGGCGTTGCCGCCAACCCATGGCGACAGCCACGAGTCTTTGAAAACTGCCTCTTCACCGGCGCAATCAGAATAAAGGGGGCCGGCGGCGGCCCCCTTTTGTCATTCCGAGCCTATTCTGAGTGCTAACGAAAGACGGCCGAAGGATCTCCCCAAAGCCCCGATCGGTGGGGGATCCTTCGCGTCACTGCCGCGACGGTGCCAGATGACAAAAGGGGACCGACGCCGGCGAAAAGCGACTCCGATGGGTTTTTGGAAGACCCCTGGAGCCTGCCCTCGCGGAGGCGGGACGGGAATGACAGGAAGATGTCGTTATTTTCGCGGATTGGTATCGGATGCCTCGCGCTATGCCTCGAAATCTCAAGACGACACGTTTTCTCAACGTATTGACGTCTTTCACGCGCATTTTTGCTGTTTCTTCTGGCTACAAAAACAACAAGGGGGAGGTCTCTACTTTGTCTGAAAGCGTCGTTATTGCTTTGTTCTGACATTTATGTCGTCATGTGTTATTCTCCCCCTGCGTGGCGTGAGAAGGAGCGGACGGTAATGTTCGGACTTGGCATGGACGAACTGCTTGTCGCCTTCGCCGTTGCGCTGTTGTTTGGGAGTGCCGGTTGCCCGAGATCGCCGCGGGGCTGGGCAGGCAATTCGTAATTTTAGGCGCGGCCCGCGGAGGAATAATATGGTTCGGCAAATAAAATGTTTTGGATTCATCCTTTTCACCGGTGCCTTTGGCTGTGGCCAAGCGGATGACCCGGCCGCGTATCAGGCAAAGCTGGTCGCTCGTTTCGCGGATCATGCCGCCATGGGCTGGAGCGGTTTGGCATCGGCCGGGCTGGGAGCGCCTTTTTTTATGGCCAGCGGCCCCGGCGCGCGTTTGCTTGGCGATGGGGCAGGGGAGCTAGAGCACGAGAGTAAGGCCCGGGAGATCGCCGCTGTGTTAGAGGAGCTTTTCCCTGCCGTGGATGAAGGGAACGTGGATCGGGAGCGTTTCCACGTGCGGCACGCCATGGCCGACATGCGCTTGCGCTCGTTGAGCGAACTAGGGTCTTGGGGTGGTTTGGCGCGGCGGCGGCTGGAGCAGCTGGGGGACGGGACGGCCTTGCTGCTGCGCGAGCTGCACAAGGCGGGGGAGGAAGAACCCGGCGTGGCGGTGGAGGTGCCGGACGCCTCGGGCGAGTCGCGCCTGGTGGTGGAATTGTTTCCGCGACACCAACGGATCAAGCTGCACTGGAGCTTGGGGTTGCATGACGCGCTGCTGACACAATGGCGGCCAAAGGGAGCCGGAGAGCTCCGGAATGTTCAGCCGTTGTTGAACGGTGAAGAGGTGGACGCGGCCACCTGGACCGCCGCGCTACGGTTCGCGCGAGGGGATAAGGTTGTTCAGAAGCGATTGTGGTTGACTTGGACCGCCACGCCGACCGCCAAGAGTAAAAAGGCATGCGGCGGCGGGCCGGCTTGCGTGCAGCTAGAGCTGGCGGACCCAGGGTCGGGTCGGTTACGAGCTTGGTACAACCAGCGCAAGGAGCAACTTGCCTTGGAAAAACAAGCACGGCGCCAAAAGGATTGGGAGGACTCGCATCTAGAAAACGATAACGGGATCGATCCGTTGGACTACCGGCGTGTGTCGGATCAAAAACAGAACCTGGAGCAACAGCTGGAGCGCCTGCAAAGCGTCCACAACCAAGCAAACGCCGATGCCGAAGAGTTGCGGCAACAAAACCAACAGCTGACACAGGAACTCGGTGCTGCTCGGACAGCAGGATTGGTTTCTCAGGCCCAAAACCAACAGCTCACCCAACAGCGGGATGATGCTCTGCAACACGTAGCTTGGGGAACCCTGCGCGAAAACGATTTATGGGAAGAAAACCAACAGCTCACCCAGCAGCTGGATGGCGCTCAAGATATTTTGCAAGAGGTAAAGGAGCACTTGGCCGCCGCTGATGAGGGCGACAATGAGGCCAAGGAAACCGAGGAAATTAAAAATAGGGAAGTAGCGCCCAAAGTCAAGGAACTGATCGACCAGCTAGCCCGACAAGCAGACGAAGCAAAGGAAGAGAAGAAGAAGCTGGCGGCGGCGAACACGGAGCTGGAGAAAAAGACCAAATGGGTAGAGGGATTAAAGAAAACAAATAATGAGCTTGTCGCCGAGCGAAAGGAGCTGCTTGGCGAGGTAAAAGATTTAACAAAAAAACAGCTTTCTTTAATGAATCTAACGGAAACATGGAAACGGGTAAAAAGGCTGTGGCGGCTGGAGCAGACTGAGTTAGAACGAGTCAGTGGCTTGCTAACGAAGTCGCGCCAAGAATTCGCGTTCCAACTGGATGATATGGATAGTCACTTGACGCGCGAAAAGAACTCGCGGAATGACTTGACCGTGCAAAATAATAAGCTTCGGGAACAAATTAAAAATATGCGACAAAAAATGACAAAGCTGCAATATGCCTTGCGTGAAAAAGACCTGCGAAGTCAAAATCAGGAGGATGTTGTACAGCGTTCTGTTAGCATGGTCATGCGGCAATCGGTCAAATTGTCGAAAATGACGGATGTGTCAAGGAAGACCTTGCGTGAACTGACAAAGATGTCTAATCTCATAAAAAAATATAGTGATGATAAATTTTCAATGAAAAAAGATCCAATGACGATTGTTGTAGCCCTAGATGCTTCAATAAAATCCTTGTCGACCTGGGTTGTCGAAGAGACGGGCAAAGTCGGGACAAAAAATCAATGATTATTAAGCGAGTAGCCCAGGGGAACTTGCCTCCTAGGCCCTCTGCCGAACCGGACGTGACACTCTCGCGTCATCCGGCTCCCACCGTCCAGCTCTCTCCCGCATGCAGAGAGCTTTGCCTGAAACCTTGAGTTCCTCCCATCACTGGTTGCCCCAGGATGCCAAGCAGACGACGTCACCCCTTCGCTCCCACCCCATTACAGAGTGTTCACCACGACTACAAGTGACTCTGCCTCAGTGCTTTCCATCGGTACTCTCGCTCTCCTGGTTGTCGCCAGTTGAACTTCTTCCTTAACAGAAAAG
>JBCCEG010000224.1:0-3341 GCA_039030455.1 Myxococcota bacterium
CCGAAGTGTTGGGGTACATCGATCGGAAGAAATACTTCTTGGTGCACGCGCCGCGCCAGACGGGCAAGACCACGTGCCTAAAGGCCTTGCGTGACCACCTCAACCGAGCAGGACGTTATCGCTGCGTTTCCGTCTCGGTCGAGCAAGGCCAGGCGGCGCGGCAAGATGTGGAAAAAGGCATTCGGTCGGTGTTGACACAAATTGCCTTGAGCGCGTCGACCCAGTTGCAAGACGACTTTGTGATGGAATGTCGGCAAAACGTGTTTACCCTCATGGGAGCCGAGGATGCGCTGCGATATGTGTTGATGCGGTGGTGCAAACACGATCCCAAACCGCTTGTCCTCTTGATCGACGAGATTGACGCGCTGGTGGGCGACACCCTCATCGCCGTGCTGCGGCAGTTGCGGGCGGGCTACTGCGACCGAGACACCGCGCCGTTCCCCCAAAGCATTGTCCTGTGCGGCATGCGGCATTTAAGAGATTACCGCATGGAGCTGGGGGAAGAAGGCCGCAAGGTGCTCTCGGAAGCCAGCCCGTTCAACATCAATTCCAAATCACTGCGGTTGGGCGACTTTTCGCAAGAGGACGTTCAAATCCTCTACACGCAACACACGCAAGAGACGGGTCAAAAGTTTGGCGACGGCGTGTATGAACACGTGTTCGAGCTCACCCAAGGCCAACCGTGGCTAGTGAACGCCTTGGCTTATGACGCCTGTTTCGAAGACAAAGCAGGGCGAGACCGAAGCAAAACGATTGTGGTGGACGACATCGACGCGGCCAAGGAACGGCTCATCCAACGCCGCGAGACGCACCTGGACCAACTGACGGCCAAGCTTAAGCAAGAGCGCGTGCATCGGGTGATTGCCTCCATCGTCAGCGGCCAAAACCTACGTCCCACGAACGAAGATTTTGAATACGTCGCGGACTTGGGCCTGATCCGAAAGGATCAAAGGGGTGTCCTGAACTTGGCCAACCCCATCTACCGCGAGGTGATTCCCAGAGCCTTGGCGAGCGTTTGGGAGAGGTGGTTGGAGATGGACCGTCCCGTCGGTGGACTGCCCGGTCAATCTCTCGACATGAACGAACTCCTTGCCGCCTTTCAACGTTTCTTTCGCGAGCACTCCGAGAGTTGGCTGGATCAATTTCAATACAAGGAAGCCGGTCCACAACTGTTGCTGCAGGCTTTTTTACAAAGAACGGTGAACAGTCGCGGCTCCATCCAACGCGAGCAAGCCGTCGGCAGCGGGTGCACGGATTTGATCGTCACCTGGCCGTTGGGCGACGAGAATGTCACACTGCAACGCGCGGAGAAAAAACAAGTCATCGTGCTGGAGCTCAAGCTCATCCATCGCAACGACGGCGCTGACAGCGTGATGACCAGGGGATTGGCGCAAACGGCCCGCTACATGGATCGGTTCCACGCGCCCGAGGGCTACCTGCTCATCTTCGACCGCCGCGCGGGCAAGTCGTGGGACGAGCGCATCTGGACCAAACAAGAAGCAGCGCCTGATGGGAAAGAGATTACGGTGTGGGCGATGTAGGGGAAATGACCGGCAATGGAAACCCCGGGGTATAAGTCACGCGTGCCTCGCCGGTAACCGGATCCACATGAACAAATAAGGCGTGAGTCTCAGGAAGCTGTTTGAGCACGGCGCGGGTCTGCGACTCTCCCAACACCATGGCGGCGGTAGCCAGGGCATCGGCGGTCATGCAGTTGCGGGCCACAATGCTCACGCTCACAAGCGTTGTCCGCACCGGCGCGCGCGTGCGGGGGTCTAAAATGTGCGAGTAGGTCTTCCCCTCGTGCGTAAAAGCGTTGCGCGTTGTGCCGCTGGTGGCCAAGGCCTGGCCCGACCGCAACAACACAACAGGAGAATAATTATGAATGATGAATGATGAATTATGATTTCCTTTCTCTATAATATTTTGGTTCTCATAATTCATAATTAATAATTCATAATTATCCCCGGGTTCGATCGCAATGCGCCACGGCCCTCCCGTTTGGTTGGTTCCTCGCACACGCACCTCGCCACCGATCTCCACCATGAAGCGCCCGAACCCCATGGCGGCGACGAGATCGGCCAGGCGATCCACGCCGTAGCCCTTGGCGATGCCCGACAAGTTCAGCCGCGTGTTGGGGTCGCGTTTGCGCAGCAGATTGCCCGTTGGTTCAACTTGGATCTTCGTCTCCGCCGGATTTGTAGAGACGCGTTGGGCCGGCTTAGAGACGCGATTAATCGCGTCTCTACTTGTGTTCGGCAATTTTCCAATGGATTCCCGCTTTCGCGGGAATGACAAAGTGGGGGGCGGTCGCGTGCGACGCGGGCCCGCGTCAAAGCCCCAGGCGTCAATGTCGGCATCCAACGTGATGTCGAACGCCCCCGCCGTCAAGCGGCCGATCTCCAGCCCCCGCCGAACCACGGTGACCATGGCCTCGCCCACATCCACGGGCGTCGTCACGGGCGACCGGTTAAAACGCACGATGGTGCTGCGGGGGCGATAGGTGGACATGGCATCGTTGAGATCCTCAAGCAGCCTATCCGCTCGCCGCCGCAGTTGCAGCAGTTGCGCCGGGGGCACGGGCTGGGGCATAACCAAGCGAATGGAATACGTGGTGCCCATGGTCTGCCCGCGCAGAGTTCGCACGACGGGAGCTTTATGAGTAGGGCTGTAGCGGGCGCGCCATGCCATGCCGAACGCCAATACCAAGACGGCCGCGATCACAAGGCCGCTAAAAAAAGCCTTTGTTCGCATCATCCGCGAGCCTTCGGTTGCCTATGGTTCACGCCCTTGTCCCACATCCCCAGCCTACCCGCAAGAGCCTTGCGTTGGCGGTAAGCAGGCTCTTATGCAGGTTTCACGCCTTTTCTGATAAAATGCAATCAGGGAGGAGGCAACATTGATGCGAAAGCAACAGCTTATCCGGTTCGACTGGGCCATCAAGAATATCTTGCGGGACAAGGCCAACTTCGGCGTGCTGGAGGGGTTTTTGTCCGAGCTCACCGGCACCGACATGAAGATCCTGCAGATTCTGGAAAGCGAGAGCAACAAGCAGGCCGAAAAGGACAAGATCAACCGCGTGGACATTATGGTGGCCACCAAAACGTTCCACACTTGGGCCGCGTTGTTGAACAGCCCGCCAGAGGCCGTTATGATGATGTCTTCGAGGCTCTTTCCCGCGTTATCGGTACCTTCGATCGCGGCGTTGAGCTTGCGAATGTAGCCGGCGTGGTGTTTGCCGTAGTGGTACTCGAACGTACGGGCACTCATGTGAGGCTCGAGTGCGTCCTTGGCGTAGGGGAGCTGGGGAAGTTCAAAACTCATCGTACACCTCTTGGCGG
>JBCCEG010000225.1:0-3316 GCA_039030455.1 Myxococcota bacterium
GTCCGGTAGAGTTCGATGAGCAAGAGCCGCGTCTGGATGATGTGCTCGACGGCATCGATCGCGACGTTTTGACCGCGGATTAGACCGCAGATTAAAGGATTGATGGGATTGGCCACAGATTCTGCATCCGAATGAATCCTTTAATCTGCGGTTAAGCAAGCGTTGCCGCAGGTTAATTTTATTCTCAGAACCAGTCCGGTAGAGTTCGATGAGCAAGAGCCGCGGCTGGATGATGTGCTCGACGGCATCGATCGCGACGTTCTGATCGCGGATTAGACCACAGATTAAAGGATTCATGGAATTGACCGCAGATTCTGCATCCGAATGAATCCGGTGAATCCTTTAATCTGTGGTCAGGAGCGCTTGCAGCAGGCGAGTGAATCGTTGCTTGCTCGCCGCCGCGACGGCTTGGACTTCTTGGTGCGTAAGCGGCCCCCCGGAAAGGCCGGCGGCCTTGTTGGTAATGCAGGCAATTCCCAGCACACGCATGCCACTGTGCCGCGCGGCCAATGTTTCCATGCCAATGCTCATGGCAACCGCGTCAGCTCCCAGCGTGCGCAGCATGCGAACTTCGGCGGGTGTTTCGTAACTTGGTCCCAGCACGCTGGCGTACACACCTTCCTTTAAGGGAATGCACAAGTCACGGGCGATGTGTCGTGCTCTCTTTTGCAGCTTTTGGCAGTAGCACTCTGTCATGTCGGGAAAGCGCGGGCCAATGCCGGAGTCGTTTGGTCCTACAAGGGGGTTTTGCCCACTGAGATTGATTTGATCGGTAATGAGCATCAAGTCCCCTGGTTGAAGTTGGCCGCTCACGCCGCCGGCCGCTCCAGTCAACACCAAGCAGCGGACTCCTAGCGCGCGCAGCACCCGGATCGGCAGGGCTGCTTGCCAGGCGGGGTGCCCTTCGTAGCAGTGAGTGCGTCCCTGCAACAGCAACACTGGGCGGTTGTGCACGTGGGCGAGAACAAGCCGTCCCGTGTGTCCCGCCACGCGCGAGGGGGCAAAGTGGGGAATGTCCGCGTAGTCGATGGCGCGGCCATGGGGGTCATCGGCCAGGAGCGAGTCCGCGAACTCGCCCAAGCCCGACCCCAACACAACCCCCACTGCGTGGGCTTGCTTGCTAAAGCGTTGTGTGACGATGTTTTTCGAGGGGGCACGGTGGCCAGTGGTGCCATGATCGCCTTCTTTATCATTCCCACCCACTTTGTCATTCCTGCGAAAGCAGGAATCCATCTTCTCCCCCACGCAACGGGCGGCCTCGGCGACACGCTCCGCTAGATCAGGGGGAGCGGCTTGTGGGTTTGTATGCTGTGTTGTCGCGGACGCGTCACCCGTTTGCATAAGCGCAGCATGCGGCTCGTCATTGTTGTGCGTCAAGTCCCCCCCCCCGCAGGGGGTTGTTTCTTTCAGCCGCAGGGAAAGCGCCGTTAAGCCGGCGCAGTCCAAAGCCGCTGCGCGGCGCGCTCTCCAAACCGTACATCCGATAATCCCATGAATCCCTAAATCCGAGTTTGGAATAGGGTTGTGGGTTGGAAGGTTTCTTTAAAGACATGCACGTTCATGGGGCGTTGATGGCTGCGGGGCACGGGGAAGAAATTCCTTTTTTAGCTTTGATATGCGAGACTTGCATGGCGCGTTAACTTACTGAGATGTCAGGGGGAAACCATGGGAATAAGGAAAACAAAAGGGATGCGAATCCTCGGTGTGCTGTTGGCGGCAACCGTTTGCTTAAGCGGCGTTGCGTGCAAGCCCAAGGTCACGTGCGGGGTTGTGCGCCACCGTGTTAAAACCGACGATCATGTAAATATTTTGGTGGAAGAGGGGCTTGAGCACGAGCCCAGCGAGTACTTTGTAGACCTGCATGTGGGCGACTCCAACAAGCCCCAAACCATTCATGCGGTGGCCGACACGGGCAGCGCCAATCTTATTTTGCAGGGGAAGGGCTGCAACGGATGTCGGGAAAAGACCCGTTACGCTCCCAGCAAGATCGCCGTGGCGATGGGCGATCCGTACAGCCTGCAATATGGCTCGGGCAACGCGATGGTGCAACCGGTTCGCGATCAAATTGCGCTGCAATGCGGCCCTTCGTTCCCCTATACCTTTGCCATGATTACCGAAAGCAAGAACATTCCCAACGTTGTCGGGCTGGCGTTTCCCGGTGTGATGAGCGACCCCGGGCACCACCGCTATCGCACTACCAGTAGCCAAGGCAAGGATGACACTTTTCTCGGGCAATTTTTTGATTATAACCCAGCGGTGCCCAGAAAGTTTTCCCTCGCGTTGTGCGGTCATCATGAGGGAGGCGAAATCGTTATCGGCGGCACGGATCCTCGCGTGAGTGCCCGGGACGTGACGCGGTGGACACCGATTGTCAAACAAACCTACCATGTGGTTCCTGCCCTTTCGCTGTGGATTGTGGATGGGGAGAAACGGGAGAAATTGGGAGAGTTCCCCGACTCGCGCTTGTCGGACGGCTATAGCGATGTGGTGATTTTGGATAGCGGCAGTACGTTTACGGTTTTGCCGGCGGACATGTTGAACCAATTGACCGCGCGGTTGCAGGGGATCGCGCAATCCTACGGCATGAGGTTGCCAGATGGTTTTTGGAATACGGGTTCCGGCGGCAAGGCGGTTTTGGCGAGCAAAAGCCAGCTTGATGTCACCAAATTCCCCAAGCTTGAACTTGTGTTGGCCGGCGGCGGAACGCCTGACGAGGCCGACAAGGTGCGCGGTGAGCAAAACCAACAGATGCAGCCTATGTTTGGCTTGCCCCAAGATCCTGGGCAAGAAGGGTTGGATGAATTAGGTGGTTCTCCACAGGGAAATACAAGCGCTGGCGACGGGCTAGACGGTTTTTCCGACGGAGGGGCGGATGCGGGTGGTTCTTTTGGCTTATTGCACAACTCTGTGCGCGGTCCCATTGTTCAGCGGTTGTTGCCGGGGGCCTCGGTATGGGCTCATGAGGCGAATGCCGTTGATGGTATCTCAGGGGGTTTTCACGCCGCGTCTCCACGTGTTTCTCGGCTTTCTGTTCGCCATGCTCCTTCTTTGTCTCGCATGTTTGCTACCAACCGCGGGGTTAACGCGGAAGGAGATGGTGCAGGCGATGATAGCGAGCAGACAATTACACTCCACATTCCACCACAGGTGTATTTTAACCTGCTACGCGGAAATCTCGGGGGCTTGCTCCCGAGCTGGATAGCGTATGGGCGTCAGCCCATAATCATGTCCGGAGCAGGGCGGTCCGAAGGAAAAAATTCCGTAAAACTCAGTAGCTTGCTGCTGAGATAGGAATTTTTAGCTCTGCGACTTTATA
>JBCCEG010000226.1:0-3308 GCA_039030455.1 Myxococcota bacterium
ATCATGTACATGATGGGTATTCCCTTGGGGGCCATCTCCAACATCATGACATTGCTTCGGGGCGAGATACAGGTGATGTTGGCAGGGGAACCGGGACCGCCCATCGCACCGGGGAGAGGGGTGAAGCAAGGGGATGTGGTGTCACCGTACATTTTCATCCTCATGCTGGCCTTGCATCTGCACATCATGCGCGAATTCCTCGGGGACAGGGCACAATTCCTAGTTGACAAGGAATACGCGGATGATGTTATCGTGGAACTGTCAGAGCACATGAAAGCGGAACAGGTGATACAAGCATGCCGACACGCCTCACGATACACCGGCCTACAGCTGGCCCCCGCCAAGTTGGAGGCCCTTGTCCTGCCAGGCCACGAAGACCTGGCGCACGGCGTGGAGAGCAAACACACGGTGAAGTACCTTGGTGTCTACGTGGGTAGGGAAGGGATGATGCAAACGCGAAACAAAGCGCGAAGGGCAGCGGCGGGAGCGATACAGAGAGCACGTCTGGCAACGGATTGCCCCTTGCACCGCCAACGAGCCCTGAACACAATTGTCGCCCCTATTTTGTTGCACGGGGCGGCCATTCACGGGTGGCACCCGGCGGATGAAAAGTGGTTTCAACGGATGGCCTCCTCCCTGGTACGTGGTGGACCGTACATGTTTAGCCGGGTTGAGAGGCAGAAGCTAGGTGACCTGGGGTGGGTCTCCATAGTTGATATGAGACAGCGGACGCTGGACTCCATGATGCGGGTCTCGGAAATTTCGCATCTGGACCCGTGGCTCCGTCAACACCTACAGGACCAAAGAGATTACTTCCGGCAGCACTATGCTTTGAACTCACCTCAACATCAGCGAAGTGGAAACATGTGCTTACCGCAGGGGTGGTGGCTGACAAACGTGTGGAGAACGTCCGACCCCTTGCCATCCCCCCTACACCCACTAGAGTCCGCCATGCGCGAGGAGGCGCAGTCCCCCTTCAACCTCAAGGTGGACACGCCGTTAAGGTACAACGGGCCAGACCTTCCACCACCCGGCCCGCACGCCCTGCAGTTTCTGTGTCGCTCGCACGTGCGTACGGTGCGCGAGACCACGCGAGGGGGCGGCACCAGGAAAATACATGCGGCACCGACGGTGGCGCAGTGGAGAAGGATACAGCAGGAGGCCCCCCCGATACACAGCCCACCAGACGCCCCGCGATATCGATTCAGTGACAAGGAGGCAGCTCTGCTTGCCAAGAAGAAATGGCCGGAGCCGATAAAGTGGTTCGTTCTGCAGCTGTGGTCGGGTGTACTCCCGGTGGGGGAACGCGTCCAGCGACTGCAGCCAGGCGAGTCGGCCAAATGCACACTATGTGGAGTAAAGCAAGACAGTGTCCATGTCGGGCATACGTGCCGATGGACAAAAGCCTACTTCAGGTGTTTGTCGTCGATCATCCAAGCACACCCCGAACCGCTCTCTCGACTCTCCCAAATATATTTCGACAGAACGACACAATGGGAAGGAGGGTCGGAGGCGTGGGTGGGGGTCTTTGCATGCTGGCGCACGCACGTGGCCCTGAAGGCAAGTTCGCAGGTAACCCCGTCGATAGTCCGCCGGTCACTGTCTCACAGCCTACAGGCAGCGGCGGCACTCTGCGCCCGTTGCGGGTACCCGGAAATGGCCCAGAGGGTGTCCTCCGCACGAGTACTTTTGTTGCAGCACACGGACGCCAGTGGGTCCTTCTCACGCAGCCTCTCCGAGACAATTCAAAGCCCAGGCAGCCGTTACAGCTTTCTGTACCAAGGAAAAAAGCGACCCCTCTCTGACAAACCTAGGGGCCGGGGGGAAGCTTTGTTAAAACTCCCAACGACCCACTACCGCGACCTAGCCGAGCACCAAGCCACGCCAGGGGAAGGGGAGCTAAGCAAGGAGACAGAGAGCCAATGCCAGACAGAGAGCGCTTCTTCAGAGGCAACCGAACAAAACCTCCTAAACGCCTTGCACACCCCCTTTCGGGGGTTCGAATTTAGGGGGTTTTGGTGCGGCAACGCACCGCCGCGGCCGCCCGTGGACCCGACGCTGGCGGCCCCGTTTCGGGGAAGCTCGCGGGGGTCCGGGCGGCTGCTGGCGGGGCGTAGCCCCATTGCCCCCCACCCACAGGCACACCCACACCCACACACACACCCGCACCCACACCCACACCCCCCAGCACACACACAGAATGAACCACAGGAGGGAGGAGTACAGGCGGCGAGGCATGGGGTATGGGGACTACAGAGTACCACGTCGGACGTATCACGAGTCGATACCTCTTCGCCCGCCCAGACACACGATGGTGCATGTACGGCACCCACCGATCACGCACCACGGCAACACCGTGGCTCGCATAGGTCCGAAGCCGCCGAACCAGGAAGAGGAGCCGATGACCCGGAGGGAACGAAGCGCAAAGGTGCAGTCCCTGGCAGCGTCGATAGCAGTGTGTTCGGAACACATCTGGCGGTTACAACGCAGGGAGTATTCCGACACTGGCGTCCAAGCGGGTGGAACACCAACGGTAACAACGGAAGTGGCGGCGACGCAGACGGGCGAGGCGGAGCAGGCGACATCAACGGCGGCGGGGCAACACACCGTCCCCACACCTTCCGCCCCTTTGCCGGGGGGCGATTCATACGGTTACCTCCCGCAGGCACACCACCACGGTTCACCTCATTCACCTCACGTGCAGGGGTCCCCCTACCATGGGCACCCGCAACATGGATACCACCTATACGTGTACCCGTCCCCACAGACCGACCCCCACCGCCCTGACACACAGGCCTACGCGGCCATGGAGGCCCTCCTGGAAGGACCGCCGTCGTCGTCGCCGTCGTCAGAGGAGGAAGAGGCCCCGCCACCGCCCCCAAAGAGGCGGCGCACGAACAACAAGGCGAAGAAGAGGCACAGCCGACACGAGCGGAGCAGGCGTAGGCGGGCGGCGGCAACGTCGCTGTGACCGTCGCCTTGGTACTACCCTTCCCCTTTCTTTTGTTGAAAATTAGTGTTATTGGCGTTTTTTGTTGGAACACACACCCTTCTCTCTTTTTGTTGCCACAGCATGTGTGTGGGGGCTCACACCCCGTGTACAGCCCAACACGCGCCCCAACCCCACCCGACGCCCCAACCAGGCCAACCCCCACCCGGCCACGCCTCCACGTCTAGTGGGGAGAACAAGGAACACAAAGGCGAATCGATCGATCGCACACGCACACGCACACGCACACGCACACGCACACGCACACGCACACGCACACGCACACGCACACGCACACGCACACGCACACGCACACGCA
>JBCCEG010000227.1:0-3288 GCA_039030455.1 Myxococcota bacterium
GCGGTGCTTGAGGATCTGCGTGCGTGCAAGAGGATGGTGTGCCACTGTGATCCGGACAACACGCGGCTGCCGGAAGGGTCGGAGTGGAGGGGGATTGCCCGCCCAATCCGCTTGTTCCAGGGGAATCAACCGCTGTACTACACGTGCATCGCGGTGGCGGAGGTTCGAGGGATTGACCGCAAGCGTCTCGTTCCGTTCGGCGGGTACGAACAACCGCAGCGGGCCACGGGCTACCACGAGTATCGGCCGCGCTAGTATCGCGGATTACGGGATTTGTACGGATGGCTGCGAGAGGCAACGGCCCCAGCAGGGGCCGTTAAGAGTCTGCGGCGCAGACTCTGGCATGGAGCAGGGAAGCAGCCTCTGGCTGCGACCTGGAGCGCTTTATGTCCGCGGCAAGAAGGCGGGGGTGAGACGGCAACAAACTCACGTGTTTTGTCCTAACCGTTCATTCGACAATCCGTCGAATCCCGTGAATTCGAGTATGAGGGTTCGGTGACAACTCTGACGGAAAAACAGAAATACGCCCTTTTCACCATGCGTTTTCCGTGCCACAAAGAGGGTGAGCCTCTGCCCGAGGGCGTGCCTCGGCCACGCGTCACCTACAGCAACATTCGGAGCGAAAAGCTATTTGAGGAACGCCGGAAGGCTATGATGGAAGAGGTGCTGCGCGCCGCCGAGAAGGCAAGAAACAACCCCCAACCGCCGCGCGAGACGCCCGAGGAGGAGAAAAAGCGCATCGCGGCCCAGCTTGAATGCCTCAAGCAAGACAGGCTCAAGGAACTGCGTGAAGAGGAACAGAAACGGCAGAGAGAGACATAAGGACGATCGCCTGCGTCGGTCTAGATACTCTCTTAGATGTCAAGGGTCCCCGACGGCGTCTTTGCCCCCGCCATCCAAACGTCTCTGGACGATGATCGGGTTGTTCCGATCACAAGATCAAGATATGAGGCCCCCGTTTCCACGGGGACGAAAAAAGGGAATGTGATTCTCGGTATTACGGTTGCGCTCGCGAGGCCTGGGTTTCTTCTATGCCAAGCCTCGGGAGGTTGGTTGGTGGGTTTGTCTTGACAGTGTGGATATCATTTGTGATAATAAAAGGAGAGGGAGGGTGATTGTGCGTGGGGTATCAAGTCCGCGAGCTAGTGAATGCGAGCGGCGTCAGCCCATGGCGGCGATGGGTCGACTCGCTAGATGTTCGCGCGCGAGCACGGGTGCGGTTGCGCATTTGGCGGGTTCATCATGGCAACTTGGGCGATCACCGTTCCGTGGGCAAGGGCGTGTGGGAGCCGCGGCTGCGTTTTGGCTCGGGGTATCGAGTCTACTTTGGACTGACCGAGGGTGGTAGAGTCGTGTTACTACTCACCGGTGGGGACAAGAACAGCCAGCGGCGGGATATTCAACGCGCTCACAAGTTATGGCAAGGGTATGGAGGAAAAACAGATGGTAGGCAGAAGTCGAGACTGGAATGAAGGGCTGGCGCGAGACTTGCGCAATCCTGAATTCGCGCGCGAGTTTGTGTTGGCTGCTTGCGAAGAAGGCGTCTCTGTTCAAGACGTATTGCGCAAGGTGGTGCTCCTATACGGCGTCAAGGAGTTCGCGCAACAGGTGGGCATGCCTAGCTCTAACATAACGCGGACATTGCGGCCCCGTTCTAACCCAACGCACAAGACTTTGGATCGGTTGCTTGCGCCGCTGGGGCTGCAACTCTCGATCTCGGTGCGGCCGGGTGCCTGAGAGCTGGCGGCTTTTGGGATTGGGTTCCAAACCCAAGCAGACTTTTCGGTGCGGCGTTTACTCTGCTTGTTGGTCGCCAGGCGATTTGGCAATGGAGACAGCGCTGCCGCCGGCTTGGGTGTTCCCCCGCAAGCGGTTTTCTCCTTGGTTGACGTCGGAAATGTTGGATGTCCAATCCACGAAGACGGCGGCGCCGCGCCCAACAGCTCGATTCCGCTCGAATACGGATTTGGTCAAGCCCAGTCGTGAGCCGCTATAAAGCCCCACGCCCGCGCCGTCTTGCGCGTGGTTGTTCCGAAAGACGGAAGACTTAATCAGCAGGTCGGTGCCGCCGGCGTAAACCCCCGCCCCCCGCGCGGCTTGGTTGTTGTGAAACACGCTTTCTCGCACCACGAATACAGGGCTTTGCGGTCCCGGGGGCTTTGTGTCGAGTATGGCCACCGCCGCGCCCCGTTGGGCTTGGTTGAATTGAAACCGGCAGTTGTCAAGCACGCACGTGGAGCACTCTCGCAGCAACAGACCGCCGCCGTCGCCGACGGCATGGTTATGAGCAAATACAGTATTGCGAATCTTAAGGTCTTGGGGAATTTTTTGGAGCAAAAGTCCCCCGCCGTCTTCACAACGTTGCATGGCAACGTCGGCGGGGCAGGCGACGGCTCTGCCGTCTTGAATGACAAATCCGTCCAACGTCACGCTGGTGACGTTATCGCCCACCACCACCACGTGTCGTGTGTACTCGTCGGCCTCCCCCGCGCCGCCGATAATGCGACCGGATAAAATCGTTCCGCCGGTGCTAGCGGGTTGGGGCGGGCGTTGTTGCAGGCAGGTCTCGTTGCCCTTAAAGCCACCCCACAAGGTGACACCGTGGATGTCTTGCAGCAGCAGCACGGGTTCTAGCGTGTTTTCCGTTCCCGTTTCGGTTTTAACCGTGTGCGTGCCGCCGGCCACGTAAATGTTGCGGATGCTCGGGTCCCCGCGCGCGGCCGCCACCGCGTGTCGGATTGTGGGCAGGGGACTATGCCAGCCGTGGCCCGTGCCGAAGCTTTTGGCTTGCGCGTTCACATACAGCCCGTGTTCCAGATGTTGGCAAACGGCATCGATGCGGCTTGGTTGGCAGGCGGCAAGGCATAGGATTGCGATTGCCGCTCCCGCGCACATTTTTGTCGTCCTGACGAGCACAGCGACTCTTTTTGTCATTCCCGCGAAGGGGGACTTCCAAAAACCCACCGAATCCGTTCTTCGGTACTTTTTCAATGGATTCCTGCTTTTGCCCCCACAAAGTGTCCTCGGCTGTCGCCTGTGGTACTTTGCGGGGACCCCTTTTTCGCAGGAATGACAGGGGAAGCGTACGCTTTTTTGTTGGACTTTCGTTTTCATCCAGGTTTGAAGCGCCCCTGCCTGCGCAGGGGTGACAAACCCACCAATCGGAGCTTTGGGCAACGATCCGACCGGCACGATCCTCGACGACGCCCTGGCGGCCTACAACACCAGTGCTCAGGTCGACCGAAGCTTCGACTTGCGGGGCCAGCGAGTCGCCTATGCCGAAAGCGA
>JBCCEG010000228.1:0-3262 GCA_039030455.1 Myxococcota bacterium
AGAACCGGTTCGGTGCGGCCAACGAGATCGGGGTCTTCGAGATGCGCGAGGAAGGACTGGCCGAGGTTCGCAATCCTTCCGAGCTGTTTCTGGCCGAGCGCGAGACCGGCATCTCGGGTGCCGCCGTGTTCGCCGGCATGGAGGGATCGCGGCCCCTGTTGGTCGAAATCCAGGCGTTGGTCGGGGCCAGCGCGCCGGGCAGCCCGAGACGCACCGTGGTCGGCTGGGACCCCAGTCGCCTGGCCATGTTGCTGGCGGTGCTCGACGCTCGCTGCGGGCTTGCCATAGGCGGGCGAGACGTCTATCTGAACGTCGCCGGGGGGTTGCGGATCAGCGAGCCGGCCGCCGATCTGGCGGTGGCCGCAGCCTTGATCTCTTCCCTGTTCGAGACCGCCGTCGCTCCTGCCACGGTGGTGTTCGGAGAGGTGGGTCTGGCCGGCGAGGTTCGTGCGGTGAGTCAGATCGATGCGCGCCTCAAGGAGGCCACAAAGCTTGGATTCGATTGCGCCATCGTGCCAGCGGCCGTCGGAGGGCGGGGCCATTCGCGCGCGCTCCGGCTGTCCAGGCTCAAGCGCTTGAGCGAGCTGGTCGAGATGCTGGGGGCTGGCTCGGCACCCGAACGCAGCGACGCGGCGTTCGCCGGCGGTGTGGCCTGAGCATGGCGGACCTGTCCCTCACGCCGTTCGATGTTGGAGTCCTCTTGATCGTCGGCGTGTCGGCTGTTTTGGCCCTGGTGCGAGGCGCTACCCGGGAGGCGCTGACGATGGCGGCCTGGGTGGGTGCCTTAGTGGTCGCCTACTACGGCTACGCCTACGTCCGCGAGCTGGCGCGCCAGACCATCGATGTGGGCTGGGTGGCCGACGTGGTGGCCTTGGCCGTGGTGTTCGTCGTCCCACTCATCGGGTTCAAGACCGTGGCTTCCGTGCTTTCCGAGCATGTATCGGAGCGGGGCTTTGGCTTCGCCGATCGGTTCTTCGGGGTGGCGTTCGGCGTCGTGCGCGGGGCTGCCATCGTGTCCGCCCTCTATCTTGGATTCGTGGTGTTGATCGACCCTGAAGAGCAACCCACCTGGGTCACCCAGGCGACCTTGCTGCCCTATGTCCAAGACGGCGCCGATCTCATTCAGGGCTTTTTGCCCGCCGATGCGGAGGAGGTGGGGCGCCGGGTGGTCGACGAGGCCAGGCAAGATGTCGTGCGCGAGCTGCGCCCCCAATGATCGGAATTCCTGCCTCAGGCGACGACGACAAGCTGCACGAGGAGTGCGGCGTTTTCGGTGTTTTCGACCATCGCGAGGCGGCGGCGCTGACGGTGCTGGGTCTGCATGCCCTGCAGCATCGCGGTCAGGAGGCGGCCGGCGTGGTGACGTTCGACGGCCGGCTGTTTCATAGCCACCGTGCCCACGGTCTGGTGGGCGACAACTTCAGCAACGAGCGGGTGATCGCCAGTCTGCCGGGACGGATCGCAATTGGTCATAACCGCTATGCGACGACCGGAGGGTCGGTACTGCGCAACATCCAGCCACTGTTCGCCGACTTCGCGTTTGGCGGCTTGGCGCTGTGCCACAACGGCAACCTGACCAATGCCCTGACCCTGCGGCTGCAAATGCACTGCCAACGCTTGGCAATGGCCTGGCAACACGGCAAGCGCACGGCAAATGTACTACGAGCGCTCAATAGCCCTGCAAGTGCACTACTACGGCAATGGAACACTGCAAGCGCACGGCAAACGCTTTGCAAATGCTCAGCAACACGGTAAGCGCACGGCAAACGCCCTATAGCACTGCAAGCGTACTACTATGGCACGGGAGCACTGCAAGCGCACGGCAAACGCTCGGCAAATGCTCGATAACACGGCAATCGCACGGCAAACGCCCAGCAATCGCCCTATCACCCTGCAAGCGCGCTACTATAGCACTGGAGCACTGCAAGCGCACGGCCAACGCTCGGCAAATGCTCGATAACACGGCAATCTCACGGCAAACGCACCGCAATTGCTCTATAGTGCTGTAAGCGCACTACACGGTCAATCCAGTAGGCACATGGCGTGCACAGCAAAGCAGCCCTTGCAACCTGTAAACGCTCGGCAAGAACGGTATACTGCCCTTTCAACTACGGAATCACTCACTGGCGCACTTTGGACTGCTCCAGACAACCCTCAGCGCACGGCAAATGCTCGTCAAGCACGGCAGCACTGCTCTGTCTACAGCTACGCCCAGCAAAGCACGTCACGAGTGACCTTGCAACCGCAAACGCAGTCTTCAATGCAGGATTCTACGCAAGGCGTTCTCAACACGCTTTACGTAACGGATACAAGCCTTGCGCCACACGCCCAGCGCTATCAGCTCACGCCCCCAAGGTAAAAACCCCTCAACGGATACGATCCGTCAAAGTATACCCAAGGCCTATTCTCGTACCGAGGCGCCCTTGCTACTGCCCAACCGCCGATATGCCACTACACCGATACGCCTAGCAGTTGCACGCCGACAACCCAAGCAATACCTAGGCTATTGCAAGCCGTAAGATAAATGCCGTCAAACGAACTCCGTTAGTACCGTAATGGCACCACAGGCAGGGCAGGCGATCGGCTGTTGGTTAGTTAGGCAATATAATACACTGGCCTTACGTAATCGCCAAACCAACGACTCCGCAGCCAAGCCAGAAGGAACCGAAACCGACTGAGAAAAAACTCAGTTTTAAAGCAAAACCCAGAGCGCGACAAGACCCAGCGCTCTACACCCCAGCACGCGCAGTACTAGGGCAGAAATTAGATCGGTGCACGTTGCAACCGCGCACGCGCCAGATTAAGGGAAGGTCCTTCAAAGGGCACGGACCAACAAAACCCCCCCGCTTAGCTTGTAGCTTAGCTTGTAGCTTAGCGTGAAATATTCCGTCGACTTCGCCTTAGTTCGCCTCGCACGAGAGCGTCCTCTTCGTCGCCTTACGTAGTTCTTAGTCAAGCCTTACGCCGTAGCGTGATAACCGTCGAGCGGATCGTCCTGATCGTCAAAACCATACACCGTAGCGTTCCTTAATCCTGACCTTTACGCCTCAGCGTTCTGAAGTCTTCCTTGCGCCTAAGCGCTCCTAGTTAAGTCCCTTGCGCCGAAGCGCTCCTAGCCGTCAGCGTATCAGCAGTGCTGATACGTGTTCCAAATTCCGTCCTAATCCAAGCCTTCAATTTACGCTGTCTTGTATCACTGTCTCGTGCAACCTTGTTGGTTGCCCCGCATCCGGCTCCACTGTTGCTCCGACTGCCAAGTGCG
>JBCCEG010000229.1:0-3256 GCA_039030455.1 Myxococcota bacterium
CGGAGCGTCGGATGGCACACCAGTCGCTGGGGTCGTTCGACCTGGTGGACTTGAGCCGATTGTCGGACGAGGAGTTGGGCGGAAGAAGCCTGTTGCCGCGGGCGGGCGAGACTTTACTGAAGCACGGCTACGACAAGAGAATCACTCCCACGGTGCGGCGTTTGATGCCGCTGCCGCGCAAGCTGTGGCAACGGTCGGAGACGCAAGAGGCGGTGCATCAGCTGGTGACGTACGCACAGGGCCGACATTCGACAATCCCTCGCGTCAAACCAATATGCTAGCCTTGCCAGAGTGGAGTTCGTCCCATGAACGCGTCGTCAACACAAGTCACATGCCGTTTCGATTCGCCGCTGGGTTCGCTGACGTTGCGGGAGCAAGACGATCGCCTGACGCACGTCTTGTTTGCCCCGTCGGCGGCGCAACAGGCTTTGCCCGGCTCGCGTCCGATGCGGGAGCCTTCTACTCCCTTGCTGCGAAATGCAACGGAGCAATTGCAAGAATACTTCGCAGGATCTCGCCTCTCCTTCCGCTTGGGGCTTGATCCGCAAGGAACACCGTTTCGCCGTCGCGCTTGGGAGGCTCTGCAACGCATCCCCTACGGAGCCACGTGGAGTTACGCGCGGCAGGCACAAGTGTTGGGAGCAAAACGCCTGGCGCGACCGGTGGGACAAGCCAACGCGAACAACCCGATCGCCGTCATCGTTCCCTGCCACCGCGTCGTGGGATCGAGTGGACGGCTGACAGGCTATGCCGCCGGCATGGATCGCAAACGCATGTTGCTTCAGCTAGAGGCAGACACCCTCGAAAGGATCCACTTTGCTCCGCTGCAAAGAGAGCATTTTTCTCTCTTGCAAGGATGGCTCAACGCACCGCATGCCAATGCAGCCTATGGCGAGGGCCGACGCTGGACGGATCGGGATGTGACGGACAAATACAGTCCGCTTGTTGGGGAATGCACCCCGGGAGTCGCCGCCTTTGTCGTTCAGTCACGCGACCAATGCATCGGTTACATCCAGCGCTATGTCCTGGCTCGCCACCAGCCCACGGCGACGCAAGAGCAGTTGCGGCGGCTTTACCAACACATTGATCAAGCCACGAGCGTGGGGCTTGACCTCCTCATCGGTGAGCAAGCTTGGGTAGGCAAAGGCTTTGGCTCCGCAATCCTTAGACAATTTCTAGGCCGGCACGTGTGGCCCCGTTGGAAAACCGCGGTTGTTGATCCCGATCGGTCTCACGCTCATGCCATTCGCGCCTACACGAAAGCCGGTTTCAGCGTTTTTGATCCCCGTGGCAAAAACACCACGACCCTGATGATTGCTAGGCCATAACCAAGAAATCTTTTCGATAAAACCTGAAAAATCTGGGTTGGCAGACCCGAAAAATCTTGCATGGCAACCTTGAAAAATCACAAGAGGAGCCATAAGATCTTCCCATGTGGATTACACGAGATATAGCGGCATGCTTGCGCCAAGTGGTTGCCACGCGTCCTGCGGTACTGCTCACCGGCTCCCGACAAACTGGCAAAACCAGCGTACTGCGCAAGACATTCCCTCGGTATCGCTACGTGAGTTTGGACTTGCCTCATGTGGCCGAAGAAGCCGAACACGCGGGCGAGGGATTCCTGCAGCGCCATCCCCCGCCCGTCATTTTCGACGAAATTCAATACGCCCCCCGGCTGCTCCGCTACATCAAACACGCCGTCGATCAACAGCGCGACAAAAACGGCCGGTACCTGTTAACAGGCTCGCAGCAGTTTGGGGTCATGCAAGGGGTGACTGAAAGCCTAGCAGGCCGTGTAGCGATTCTACAATGCATGCCGCTATCATCGCGTGAACTTGCTCGAGCACGAAAGAAAACCTGGGGTCGAGCGGACGTATTGCGCCAGGTCGTCGTAGGCAGCTACCCCGAAGTGCACGCTGGGGGGCTAGACCCCTATCGATTCTACGCTGACTATGTCGCCACCTACCTGCAACGGGATCTTCGCCAGATCGCCGGCGTCAAAAACTTACGCACCTTCGATACCTTCATGCGCTTGTGTGCCGTCCGGTGCGGTCAATTGTTGTCTTATACAAGCCTGGCGGGCGACGTGGGGATAAGCGTAGACAGCATTAGAAGCTGGTTGTCAGCCCTACAGGCAGGCCATCTGATTTATTTGCTGAGGCCTTACCACAACAACTTGGGAAAACGTCTGGTGAAATCACCCAAACTATACTTCTGCGATACGGGTTTGGCCTGTTTTTTGGCGGGCATCCACTCGGTCAACGAACTCCAAGACAGCCCGCTGCTGGGCTCCATGTTCGAAACACACGTGCTCAACCAAATCGTGTGCCACCTTGTCAATCAGGGGCGCCTGCCACACGTATTCTTCTACCGAGACTACCAGGGCCGCGAGGTTGACTTTGTCGTGCCCATGGGCAACAAGCCGGCGCTGTTGGAGTGCAAAACGGCGTCCATGCCCAAAATTCCGTCGGGGCTGCGCGTTTTAGCCAAGCAGCTGGGCAAAAGAAAAATAGCCGCGCGAGCGATCATCACGCCACAGCGCAGCCATCGGCCCTTGCCGGATCATCCCGACGTGATGGTGGATAACTGCGTCGACCTGCATGCTTTGCACTAGACATGGAAAACATCCGCGCCCCCAAAGGCTTCTCAGGCTTCAAGAAGTTATACCAAATCCCCGATTAAACCTGGTACAGTCAACGTGTGTGTTCGCCTTGCCACAACATGCACGCCTAACAGGAAAAAAGGAAAAAATCATGCAAAAGCCCACCATCGCGGATTGCAAGCCCAAGGCCGTCGAGCTCGTTGCCGGAAACAGATATTGCTGGTGTTCGTGCGGGCTTTCGGCCAAGCAACCGTTTTGCGACGGATCGCACAAGGGCAAGGGATTTGTCCCCGTGGTCTTTACGGCGCAAGAGACCGCCGAGGTCCGCCTGTGCATGTGCAAGCACAGCGCCAACAGCCACCTGTGCGACGGCACCCACGCGCGGCTAAATGGTACCAGAGCGAACGCGGCGGTACCCACCACACCCTGACGATTCGCCCGCCCAAAGCCTACACATGCTTGTGCGCGACCGCCGTGCGCTTGCCGCAAAAGCCGATGCCGAGCCGTAAAATGCCCTTGGGCGGGTGGTCGGCGAACTCGGCGCCGTAATCCTTGGCTTGAATTTGCGCCAGCGCTTGTTTGGCCGCTTGTTCCAACTCGTCTCGCGCTTCGGTTTGCTTAAACTCCATGATCACCCCGGGCAGATTCCGATCC
>JBCCEG010000230.1:0-3246 GCA_039030455.1 Myxococcota bacterium
CCGCGACACTCTTACTCGGATTCGTGGGATTTGGCGGATTGTCGAATCTAATTATGAATTATAAGTTATGAGATCCAACCATAACTCATAATCCCTGTCATTTCCCCTGTCCGACATCCAGCCGTCTCTAATCTAGTGGATTCCCCGCCGCTCGCGGCGGGGTCACCTTATTGGGCAGGGTCGGGGATTCATTCCCCGACCGCGCAGCCGGGGGTCCCCGCAAAGTATCGAACGAAGTGAGAACTTTGTGGGGTTGAATCTGTGTTCACCATCTGTGCCAATCCTGTGATCCGCGGTACTCTCCGTTATTTTCGCAAGAGTCGATAATCGAAAACAGTATGAGCCCTCTATGCGCGTGAGCGAAAATAAGAAACAGCGTTATTTTCGTGGGAGCCGGATGACGCGAGAGTGTCACGTCCGGTTCGGCAGAGGGCCTAGGGGGCAAGTTCCCCTGGGCTACTCGCTTAACACCCGCTCGCCAAACCGTTCCTCCGACAATCCGTCAAATCTCGTGAATCCGTGTACTAGAATGAAAACCCATGCACTCCGACTCGTCCCAACGCGCGCAACGGCACGGATCGAGCCGGTGATCGATCTCACAATCGTCATCGGCTACCTGGTCGTCACGTTGGCGATCGGGTTGGGTCAAGGCAAACAAGTCGACAGCGTTCACGACTTTGCCCTCGGCAACCGCCACGTCTCCACCGCTACGTTGGTCGCCACCCTGTTCGCCACGGGCATTGGCGGCGTTTCAACCATGGGAGTCTCCGAGCGCGTCTTTAGCGTCGGCATCGTCTTTTTGTTCGTATTCTGGGGCGAACCCGTCAACAACCTGATCGCGGGCCGGTTCCTAGCGCCGCGCATGCAACGCTTTGCCGGTGCAATCTCGGTGGGAGATATGATGCATCGTCTTTACGGCAAACCGGGGCAGCTGGTGACGGGCATCGCCGGGACACTCAAGTGCACCGGGTTCTTGGGCGGACAGATCAGCGCCACGGGACTTCTATTGCAAGAACTGTTGGGCTGGCCGCAACAGGTGAGTATTTTAGTCGGCTGCAGCGTGGTGATTCTCTACTCCGGCTTCGGGGGGATGCGAGCCGTCACCATCACCGACGTGCTGCAGTTCAGTATTCTCATGCTGACTATCCCCTTGCTTTTGCTGGCCTCTGTCCACCATGCGGGCGGATGGCAGCACCTGTTCGCCACCGTGCCCAAAAGCCATCTGACTGTTCCGCCGCCGGGCGAAAGCATGTTCCCATATCTGGCACTGCTTGGCGTGATGAGCATCCCCTTTTTCACCCCTCCCGTGACGCAGCGGCTGCTGATGGCCAAGGATGGCCGGCAAGCTAGGCAGTCCTTGTTGGGCACGGCAATTCTGGGTTTTCCTTTCTTTCTCATGTGCGCTCTCATCGGTTTGGCGGCTCTCGTGCTTGCCAAGGATCTGCCCGCTCGGCTGGCCATGCCGCACCTAGCGCGCGTGGTTCTCCCAAGCGGGATTAAGGGATGCGCCGTTGTGGGCTTGCTGGCCGTCATTATGTCCACCGCCGACTCTTTTTTGCACTCGGCGAGCATCGCACTGGTGCACGACGTGGTACGGCCCCTGTGGCCGGCAGGCATGCCGGACCGTCTGGAGTTGCGCCTGACACGCGCGGCGACTTTTGTGCTGGGGTACGGCGCCGTCCTGTTCGCGCTCTTGTATCCCACGCTGGTGGACATCCTGTTCGCGGCGTTCCACTTTTGGGGACCGGTGGTTCTCCCCCCGCTTATCGCGGGCATTTGGGGCGTGCGCGCGAGCACAACGGCTTTTGTCGCCGCGGCGGCAGCAGGGATCGGGGCAACTCTAGCCTGGAGCCTTTGGGGTGAACCTACCTTGCACGTAAGCGCGCTGGTTCCCGGCATGGCCGCCAATGCAGCGGCCTTTTGGGTAGCTTGCGTATTTCAGCCGAAAGTGTGTTACTCTATAAGTAAAAGGCAAGGAAAATGCCAAGGGGGAAGCTATGCGCATCAAACTGACCTATAAACTGCCCATCATCCTTTCCGAAGGAGAAGATAGCGGCATCGTTGTCACATGCCCGCTCATCCCCGGCTGTATTTCGCAAGGGCAAACGCGCGATGAAGCCATGCGCAACATCCGCGAGGCGGTCGATCTGTGTCTCGATATGCAAAGCCAAGAGGGCTGGAGCATCCCCGCGCGCTACGAAGTCGCCGAGGTCACCAACGCGGTGGTGTAGGTTGTGCCCGCGCTGCCCCGCGTCGCCGGACGGGATTGCATCGCCGCGCTGCACAAAGCGGGGTATCGACTCGCGAGGCAGCGCGGTAGCCACGTTCGGTTGCACCATCCAACGCGAACACCGGTAACCGTGCCGTTGCACAAAACACTAGACCGAGGAACCCTGCGGGCTATTTTGCGAACGACCGACATTCCAGTCGAAGCATTCATCGAGTTGATGGCGGAACGGTAATTTTGGTAAGAAAAGACGGGCTTTTTCGTCGTTCCCGTTCGTAGAGACGCGAATAATCGCGTCTCTACGGAACACTCCGCCAATCTTGAAAAAATGTTCCAAGAAAATGATATAAGGGATCACGCACGCTTTGTGAAAGGACCTTGACATGAGCTCCCCCTGGCAACAAGTCGACACGTTCACCGACATTCTCTACGACAAACAACCGGGCATCGCTAAAATCACCATCAATCGGCCCCAGGTGCGCAATGCGTTCCGGCCGCTGACGGTGCAAGAAATGAGCCGAGCCCTGGAAGACGCTCGCAACGACGGTAGTGTCGGCGTGGTGATTCTCACCGGCGCGGGCGACAAGGCTTTCTGCTCCGGCGGCGATCAAAAAGTGCGCGGCGACGCGGGGTATCGCGACGACCAAGGTGCCCAAAGGCTTAATGTGTTGGACTTGCAGCGGCAAATCCGCACGTGCCCCAAGCCCGTGATTGCCATGGTTGCCTGGGCGAAACCGCGGTATGAGAAACCTTGGTCTCTATGATGTGTGCAAGAAATTTTGGGAAATTTAATTTTTTAATTTTTTTCGCATTGAGAGGCTGGATGTGGGGAGCGTGGCCAGCTTGGTTTGAAATATTGTCATAAATTATTTGAAGTAGTACCATCGCCGCACTCCATTCGCGTTTCAAAGAACTAGTTGCCAAAGGATGGCCAGCCTGAAAAAAATAAGAACGAAACTGACTGGCCGAGTCCCAAATAAGAACGATTTCAAACTCTAGTTTTTTTGTGGCTAAAATTC
>JBCCEG010000231.1:0-3240 GCA_039030455.1 Myxococcota bacterium
CATTCCTGCGAAATTCGGGGTCCCCGAAAAGTATTTGTGCGGAGCACAAAACTTTTTGGGGTAAAAAGCAGGAATCCATGGAAAAAGTGCCAAAAAGCGGATCCAATGGGTTTTTGGAAGTCCCCGAAAGCGGGAATCCAGAAAAGGTGGGAACAGTGAACCCGTGGAGAGATTTTCCAATTTGAAAACTTATACCATTTCTCAAAAACAAGTTTTCTTTTGTTTTTCCCGCAACCTCCTTTTGTCATTCCCGCCCCTGTTCGGAGCCAGGGGCAGGCTCCAGCGGGAATCTAGGGCGTGAGATGCGTGTTCATGATAATCCACGGAGGCGGAAGTTATGTAACTTATTTTTGAGGAATGGTATTATACCGATCCGCAGAAATAACGACGCCTTCCTGTCATCCCCGCGAAAGGGGACTTCCAAAAAGTCGTCGGAGTTGCTTTTCGCCCGCGTCGGCCCCCTTTTGTCATCCTGAGCGTCGTGACAATGACGCGAAGGATCCCCCCACCGATCGGGGCTTTGGGGGGATCCTTCCTCGCTACGCTCGTGCCGGATGACAGAAAGAAACTTTCGCCACCTGTCGGCCTCGGTACCTTTTTGGAAGGCCCCGAAAGCAGGGATCCAGAAAAATCGGGAATGAAAAACGATTGAGGGGTTGGCGAATTTGAAAACTTATTTGTTGGGATTGGTATAACACTCGGATTCACGGGATTGGAGTTTTGGATTGCGGTCGCTTGAGACCGCTTTGACCACTACGGCAAAAGGCTGCGTTTCCAACAGCGAATTCACCAGCAGGGAACGGGAGAAGATCCTTAATCCAAAACCCTACCCTTGCGTTTCCTGAATGACAAAAGAGGATCACGCCCTAATCCACCGGAGGAATATCCAGTGTTTCCGCAGCACACTCAGCTTCACTGCACTGCTCGGACTTGCTTGTCGTGTCCAAACAACAATAGGGAGTTTCTCCTCGGCACACCCGCCCGGGGTGCTCATCGGGCAAGGGGCCGCACCCGCAATGGTTTGCTTTAATCTGTTTGGGCAGGCACTGCCCGTGGCAACAAAATTCCGTTTCTTTGTTGCAATGCCCGTGCTCCCAGCACTGGACGCAAAACCCCTTTTTTTCTGTTCTTTTTTTCCAGCACATCCGTGTGGCGCAGTCTTTGTTCTTTTTGCAAACGCGAGGCTGCCGACACGCGGTGCACATCACGAGACATCCGAGAACGGCTACCACTGCCGCTAGGGCATGTGTTTTCGCAATTCCGTGCGTCTTCCTGCTTTGGTCTGGATTCCCGCTTTCGGGAACTTCCAAAAAGGTCGATGGGCTGTTTTTCCGAGGAAAAGTTGGCGGAACGCTCCAAAATGGATTCCTGCTTTCGCAGGAATGACAGGGTTGGGAAACCTTCTTCAAACCTGGACAAAAGCGAAAGTTCAACAAAAGAGCGTACACTTTCTCTGTCATTCCTGCGAAATTCGGGGTCCCCGAAAAGTATTTGTGCGGAGCACAAAACTTTTTGGGGTAAAAAGCAGGAATCCACTGAAAAAGTGCCGAAAAACGAATTCGATGGGTTTTTGGAAGGCCCCGAATTTCGCGGGAATGACAGGGTGGTGGAACGTCTTTTCGCAACATGGACTTACACAGCCACCCAACTAACATCGCCTGCTCCCACCCGCTTGACGACGGGGTAAGGACCGCTCAAATCCACAACGGAAGAGTCTCGACTACCCATATCACCCGCGTCGAGAATCAAGTCCAATCCATGGCCAAAATAGGTATCAATCTCTTCCCCATTACCCAATAGCCGCTCACCATGCCGCGTGGAAGCGGAAACGATAGGCTTGCCGTAAAGGCGCGCCAGTGCCAACGTAACGGGGTGGTTGGGCACGCGGATGCCCACGGTCTTGCGAGGCGACTGAAAAGCGCGCGGCACCTCGGGCGTGGCGCGCAAAATAAACGTGTAAGGGCCGGGCAAATACCGCTTAAGAATCCGATAGGCCTCGTTTTCCACCAGCGCGTACCGAGCAATATCCGACAGATCGGCGCAAATAAACGATAACAAATGGTCCGGCTCAAGCCCCCGCAGGCGATGAACGCGATCGATAGCGTCAGGGTGCAAAATGCCGCAGCCAACGCCGTAGTTGGTATCGGTGGGGTAAGCAATCACGCCTCCCTGCTCCAACACCGCCGCGGCATGTGCAATTAAACGAAGCTCGGGAAATTCGGCATCGACGCGTAAACGTTTACAGCCAGATACCATTTGCTAACCCCGAGGCGGTGCTGTTTCTGCTCACTTAACAGTGTACCGAGCGGGCTTCCCCACTGTCAAAGCAAAACGCGGATTTAGGGATTGCAAGGATGGTCGGATAATGGGTTTAACAACGACCGCGACCGCGCCCACAGCGACAAAGCCCAATGCACGCGCCGACGCATCCACCGCATCCGGCCCGCGTGGTACCCCTGTTGCACGGCGTTGCTAAGCACAACGTAATAGGCGGGCAGGCCGCCCGTGCCGCGGCCGACGGGATCCAGCCACAGCGACGTGCCGGTAAACCCCAAATGCCCCACAGTGGCCCTGCTCAGCCAACCGGCCGTGCTGCCCTCACCAGAGCGTGTTTTCACATTATTGCATTTCTCACCCCACAAAGTGTCCTCGTTCCCGCGGTACTTTGCGGGGACCCCGAGTTTGCTCCAGCCGCGTTGAAAATTCCCCTCAACACGGTCCAAACCAGTTTGGCCCGCTGAATCGCCGCCAGACTCCGCACTGCGGAGTCTTAGCCCTGACGGGATTCGGCTCTCAGTTATGCCAATAAATTCCGCTTTTTCGGGAGATTTTCGCCTTGTTTTGCCCCACAAAGTGTCCTCTGAAAACACGCTCTCGGACACGGCGTCAAAGCCAAGCGGGCGCCCACACCGGCGCACGTGGGCAAATCGACGCAACGTTCGGCCGACGCCCTTCTCGTCCGGCGGCCCGCTGCGATTCGCCAAAACGCGCAACAGTGCCGCGGCGGCCTGCTCCACATCCGACAAACCGCCGAACAGACCGGCGTGACCCGCCGCGCCGCCCAACACAAACGCGTTGTCGTCGTTCACCTCGCCGCGAACAGCGCGACCTCGCAATGTACTCCGGCCCGTGGGTGCCACGCCACCCCGAGGGTTAACCAGTCTTGCACTCCCCACTCCGGCAAAACGCAATCCGTTGGGGCCGTACCACCTGTCGGCGTGACGGCGAAACAATGTCGGC
>JBCCEG010000232.1:0-3236 GCA_039030455.1 Myxococcota bacterium
GTGCGGAGACTGTGCCTGGAACAGGGGAGAAGCTGTGCTTCGACCTGGGGTCCGCAGGACCGGCCTTGGCTTTTGCCCCACAAAGTTTTGCGCTCCGCGCAAATACTTTGCGGGGACCCCAAGTTCCGGCCCCGACCTGGAGACAACCTTTCGCGGGAATGACAAAGTGGAAAAATCGCGTGCTTCGTCCCAACCATTCATCCAACAATCCGCCAAATCCTATGAATCCGAGTAGTAGCGCCGCCGAAAACAAAGTGGTGACCATCGCACCCAACACACAAGCTCCAAACGCGGCAACCGAGCCGCGACAATCTCAACTCATGGGCAAACCGCTGGAAGAGATTTTGCGGGCGATGGGTGTGCCTACCGAACAGATCGAACGTGCCCTGGCAATGCAAGAAGAAAGGGAAGAAACGTTAGGGGAAATCCTGCTGGCGGAAAAGGTCATTACCACGGCGCAGCTGGCGCAAGCACTGGCAACCCAAGTGGGCCTGCCCTACCACGACCAGATCGATCCCGAGTCCGTGCCCGATGAACTTGTCAAACTGCTGCCCATTGCCATCGCCAAGCAAAACCGCGTGATCCCACTGGGATTTTCACCGCGGGAGCATGTGCAACTGGTGTGCTGCGATCCCTTGGCCGTGCAAACGCACGACGAGTTGAGAATGCTGTTCGGCCGCGAGGTGGATGTGGCAATCGCGCCGCCGGAAGCCGTTGTCTCGGCCATTAACGCCGTTTACGACAGAGCGCTACGCCAAACCCAGACAGCCGTTGCCGAGTTGGAAGAAGAATCCGACGCTTCGGTCGCCGATCTGGAAGAAGAGGTGGTGGACCTGCTGGACATTGAAGGGGATGACGAGGCCCCCATCATTCGCTTGGTGAACTCGCTGCTAAGTCAGGCGGCCAAGGAGCGCGCCAGTGACGTGCACGTAGAGCCTTTTGAGACCGAACTCGTGGTACGTTTTCGGATTGACGGCGTGCTGCACAACATCATCACGCCTCCCAAAAGGTTCCAAAATTCCATCATCAGCCGCATTAAGATTATGGCCGACCTGAATATCGCCGAGAAACGTCTGCCGCAAGACGGCCGCATTCGGCTCAAGGTGGCGGGGCGGGACATCGACATCCGTGTTTCAACCGTCCCCACAACGTACGGCGAGCGCATTGTCATGCGTCTGCTAGACCGCTCCAGCATCATGCGCGATCTAGAGTCCATCGGGTTTTCCGAACGAAATCACCAACTTATGAACAAACTCATCCAAACACCCCACGGCATTATTTTGGTGACAGGGCCAACGGGGTCTGGCAAAACTTCTACCCTGTATGCCTGCCTGGCCAAAATCAACAAACCCGATCTCAATATCTTGACCATCGAAGACCCGGTGGAATACCAACTCAAGGGCGTGGGGCAGGTGCAAGTCAACTCCAAGATTAACTTGACGTTCGCTTCGGGGCTGCGATCGTTTTTACGGCAAGACCCCGATGTGATCATGGTGGGCGAAATCCGCGACCGCGAGACCGCTGAAATCGCTACGCAGGCCTCGCTCACCGGGCACTTAGTCCTTTCCACTATTCACACCAACGACGCCCCCGGCGCCATTACCCGGCTGACCGACATGCAAATGGAACCCTTTTTGATCGCCAGCTCCTTGCTGGCCGCGGTGGCACAGCGCTTGGTCCGCACTCTGTGCTCCCATTGCAAGCAGGAGTACACGCCCACGCAAGAAGAACTCGACGGACTAGGCCTAACGCGGCGGCAAGCTCCCACATTGTGGCACGGAAAAGGGTGTGCTAAATGCCAAAACACCGGCTATTCAGGGCGTTTGGGCATCTTTGAGCTGATGGTGGTCGATGACGAAATTCGCCATCTGATTTTGCAACGGGCCGACTCGGTCACCATCAAGCACAAAGCCTGCGAACGCGGCATGAAGACCCTGCGCCAAGACGGTGTCGACAAAGTAGTGCAAGGGTTGACCTCTATAGAAGAGCTCACGCGCGTCACGCAAGAAACGCGGTAAGCCACGGGATAGCTCCGGTACAAGATCCATGGAGCGCGGCACGCGGCAACTGTCTGGACCACTGATGGTCAGGATTTTATGATTTCACAGATGTGGCGGGGGCGGCGTTTTTATCCGCGTCATCCTTATCATCCGACGAATCAGCGGTCCAGACATTTAGGGTACCTCCGTCTCCGCGGCGACCGGCGCCACCGATCGGATCTCGCCGCCAAACAGTTTTAGCGCCTCTTGCACCAGAGGACTCTCTTCAGCCTGCTGACGCAATTCCTGCTCTTGCCGACGCTTTTGAGCCTGTCGTTGCTGCGCTAGGCTACCGTGACCCATCTCGCCCTCTTCCCGCGCCAACACCGGACACAACCGCATGGCAGCGCCAAAATGCCGTGCCAGCTCTTGCCGCACCGACGGATCGTCGCACTTATGGCGAACCATCTCGTGATGCAACCGACTGGTGAAAGTAACACGCAGTTGATCCTTGGGAGTCGATTCGTCGTGCACCAGACAACCGTGCTCTAAGTGACTCGCCAAGAGGGGGTTTTCGGCTTGCATCGCGTGGACGAACGCCGCCCACCGTGGATCGATGGTTTTCGGCGCTGAGTCCATTGCAGTGGTCACCGAGGTAGGAGTGGTTAGCTCTGAGTTATCAGAAGGAGGCTCCGCACTGGTAGAGATGGGACCGGACACGCCTCTCTTTTCTCTGTCGTCCCGAGCGTCGTGACAACGACCCTTATTGTCATTCCCGCCCCCCGTTTTCACGGAGGGTAAACTCCAGCGGGAATCCATGTGGCCCTCTGCTTTTACAGAAAGCGGCGCAACACGCGACGGTTCTTTCTCGCTCCGCTCGCCCGATGGTTGTTGTGGTACTCCGGCCAAAACAGCGCGAGTCAATGCCTCTAGCCGAGCGATAGCCCGGCTAATGCCGACGGTGTCAGCCTGTCGGGGCCGCGTCACCATCCTCAGCACCGCCAACTCCAACGCCAGCCATGGATCGAGCGACCGCGCCACGCGATCCACTCCGTCTATCGCCATGGCCAACAAACGCTGTGGATCAAGCGGATCCAACTCCTTGGCCTGAGTTGCCACTTCTTGCCGCTGTTGCTCCGACAGCGGAATCAGTTGCTCATCCGAACCGGCGGCCGCGGCCACCGCCAGATGCCGCATACGCCAAGCGAAGCCGCGCAACAGTTTTTGCCCGTCCATGCCGCTTGCGGCCGCGCGCGA
>JBCCEG010000233.1:0-3225 GCA_039030455.1 Myxococcota bacterium
CCCCTTCGGGGAGGGGAGGGGGGCGAGGGAGGGGAGGGGAGTCGCGCAAGCGCTGGAGGGGAGGGGAGGAAAGGGGCGGGGACGGCGTCCGACACCGAGTATCGAGTGTTGGGTTTCGCCTTCGGCGAACGCGCTCGCTCGGGAAACCCACTTGCTTACCGCATAGTCCACAAGGCAAACACGTGTTTTCGATGCCGGTGAATCTGGTCAATCTTTTATTCTTCAAAATGCCATGATCAACAGATGGGTGCGGCCTGTTTAGGGGGCGACTAAAGCTCACCTTTGCTCGTTCGTAGGTCGAGAACTGAACTGTCATGAGGGTGAAAGACCCCCCCCCCGAGGAGTGGGGTGAAAGCGTTACCCACATGTTGTTTGCAGAGATTCCTAAGGGCGTCGCCAAAAAAGCACTGGCGCCTGCAATAGAGGTGAAGCTGGGTAATGAAGGATCACATCGAGTCACCATTCCTGTTGCCTGTCGAAGGGCAGGTGGTGGGCGCAAAGAAACTTCAGCACAGGCGTGACGCACCACAAATCGTCATAATGCTCTGAAAAATGAGTGTTACTGAAGGCTAAGTATGAACCATAAGGGCCGCAAGGACTCGTCGTCATGATCCAATAAACGCAGGCAATACGCCACTACTCTTACGTGCCGGTTATTGAGGTACTCAAAAGGGTATTAAGGCAGATCGGCCATCTACGTATGTGACTCCGAGTGTATACCCGGCGGATAGCTGGGGCCTTCCGGCACAACAATGACAGTTAGGAACGGGCAAACCTCAAGTGTCTCTTCGACTGGGTGATGAGTTAAGATATTAAACCATACTCCGCGAAGCAGGTAGACACCCGCAAGACGCTTGGGTGTAGGATAAGGCAATAAGCAATCGCTAAGCCGTAATGGATATGATATGCCCACGTGCCTCCGCGCTCTTTCCCTTCGGGAACGCGCTTTTGGGCCTGCTTGGCGCTTAAGCAGTCTTTTTGGCGCACAACTCATTGCTTGCTTTTCACCAGAAACACATCCGCGTGCGCTTGTTGGCGAAGCGGGTTTGTTTACCACGTAAGAAAGGTGCTACGCGGAAGACAACAAGTGAAGCGGCCGCCCGTTTGACCTCTTGCTCGGGCGAAGCTTATATGGTCGAGTAGGAATGCGATTGTTTAAATACGCGCGAGGAGCCGTATGAGGTTAAAATCTCACGTACGGTTCTGAACTAGCGGTGCAGTGGGCAACCATTCGCCGACTATAACTTATTCTCCACAAACCATAAAGATATAGGAACTTTATATCTGATTTTTGCCGCATTGTCCGGTGTTCTCGGAACTTTTTTTTCACTGTTAATTCGCATGGAATTGGCCCAACCTGGAGACGGCCTACTTTCGGGGAATTATCAATTATACAACGGTGCGCTCGGATCTCTAACACTGGATGTCGGGTGTTGTCCCGACCCGACCACACCATATCGGGCCAGCGCTTCACTAGGGTGTGTGTCATGCCCGCAGGATACCCAAGGAAACTTGAGGCGCCCTAAGCGGCGGGCTAAAGTCAGAGCACTGGGGAATCGCCGCAGGCGGTAGACCGCAGCTAGATCTAGACAAGGCGTGGGGTAAGGCTAGGCCAACGAACTCGGTGCGCTAGACTCGCCACTAAAAAGTGCGCACGCTCTTTTTTGAGATTATATTACTACGTGCTCGCCTGCGCTATGCTACGACCTTGCGGTTACCTTTACCCTAAAACGTTAGCACCCGTCGCAGCTGCTAGCGCAAGCAGTCGCCTTGCCCCTCTTCAACATAGTCAAAGAGTGCACTTGCTCTTCCCCGAACGTAGTGAAGGGGAAGAGGACGGCTGCGCGTTAACAAGTCGGCGCTTGGCTAGCCGCCCAATCGCGACGCGTTGCAACCTTTTCACATGCGCTCGAATAGCGCGTGCGGAAATAGTGCGCTATGGCGCCAGCTGGGCAAAATCCAGGCTCATTGCGTTGTGTGAGCCGGGAACCCGATAAAAAAACCACCGCGAAGCGGGAGTTCCCCCAAGAGGGATGCCTGGTAACCCAGTCACTCACGCGAGGCCCTAACCCCCCGGGAACCAGCGCCGCTGGATATTCCGGAGTTATGAAAGCCGAGGAAGTAACCCCGGAAACTGAAATTAGGCGCTAACCACCCTACTTGAGGTGGCAATGCCCTGGGGAACTCGGAGGCGCCATACTAAGAATAAATACCGTGCACCGCCCCGCGGCGATGAAGGGTTCCGGACACTACCAATCTCTGCCGTTGGGCGAAGCAAACATTATCCAGTAGTTACGGTATACGTAAGAAAGGTGTTCGGTTTGCGCTACGGCCCGTCCACATGTACTTGTATTGGCGGGCGGTGAGCGCAAACAAGCCGAACTTTGGGTTTCAAGCCAACAGTGTTTCACTACTCCCTCGATTTGCTTGCTAATCAATTGCTCCGCCAAGCACTCGAGTTTGGGCTTGCCTGCTTGCTAGGGTCTCCAGCTCCGCCGGGGACGTACTCGCGCCTGCAAGGCGCGAGTACTGGGACGGGGAAGCCGTCTCTTACGTGCCTTTCCTTTTTTGTGTCTTTCAAACACCCAAAAACCCGGACGCCCAACTTTCTAAAAAAGAGTCATAGCGCAGCTATAGTGCGGCGGATCGCGAACGCAGCGAAACTGCACTAACCTTGTGACTCTCGCCAATGCCGTGTTGAAGTTCTGGTATCGAACGCAGCGAAGCTGCAATTAAGGGCGCGCGCAAACCGCGCGCAATCTACTAGCTTTAACCAGCACGGTAGTACGGGGTGGTAAAAGGCGCGCTGTACTTTTGTATCACGTAACTTTATATAGGTAGTGCGCTCGCCTCCCCTCGCCAGCGCTTGCGCGACTCCCCCCTTCGGCCGCGCCTTGCAGGCGCGAGCCCTTCGGAGACCCGCGCTTGCGCTCGCTTGCGCTCCTTCGGAGGGCTTGGCGCCGAACGTAGTGAGGCGCACTCGCCCCGCCCCGCCCACTCGCGCCGACGGAGTCCGCCAGCGCTTGCGCGACTCACTCGCCCCCCTCACTACGTTCGGGGAGCGAGTGTCCCGCCCCTTTCCGAAGGAACCCGCCAGCGCTTGCGCGACTCCCGCCCCTCCCGAAGTTGTGCCTTCGGCACGCTCCCCTCCCCGCCCCTCGCCCCCCTCCCCTCCCCGCCCCGAAGGGGTCGGGGTCGGGGCGGGGGAGCGAGTGGTCGGGGCGG
>JBCCEG010000234.1:0-3199 GCA_039030455.1 Myxococcota bacterium
CCGTGTTGTCGTCACTGCCTGATGCGATTCGCGTGCCGTCGCCCGAAAAGCTGACGCTAGTAACGTGTAAAGCATGCCCCTTGAAGATCTGGAGTTGATCGCCGCTTGTCACATCCCACACCCGCACCGTGTTGTCGCCACTACCCGACGCGACCCGCATGCCGTTGCCCGAAAAGCTGACGCCCCAAATGGGACCGGTATGCCCCTTGAAGATCTGGATTTGGTCGCCACTTGTCACATCCCACACCCGCACCTTATTATCAGAGCTGCCCGACATGACCCGCGTGCCGTCGCCCGAAAAGCTAACGCTAGTCACGGATGACATATGCCCCTTGAAGACCTGGATTTGGTCGCTGCTTGTCACATCCCATACGCGCATCGTGTTATCGTCACTGCCCGACACAACCCGCGTGCCGTCGCCCGAAAAGCTGATGCTATTGACATAGTCTGTATGCCCCTTGAAAACCTGGATTTGGTTGCCGCTTGTCACATCCCACATCCGAACCGTCTTATCCCAAGATCCCGACGCAACCCGTGTGCTGTCGCCCAAAAAGCTAACGCTTCTGACAGAGTTTGTATGCCCCTTGAAGATCTGGATTTGGTCACCGCTTGTCACATCCCACACCCGCACCGTCTTGTTCTCACTGCCCGACGCGATCCGTGTGCCGTCGCCTGAAAAGCTGATGCCCCAAACGGGGCCAATATGCCCCTTGAAGATCTGGATTTGGTCGCCGTTTGTCACATCCCACACGCGTACCGTGTTATCCCAGGATCCCGACGCAACCCGCGTGCCGTCGCCCGAAAAGCTGACACTATTCACGGCTTTTGTATGCCCCTTGAAGATCTGGATTTGGTCACCACTTGTTACATTCCACACCCGCACCGTGTTGTCCTCACTGCTCGACGCGACCTGCGTACCGTCGCTTGAAAAGCTGACGCCCCAAACAGTAGTAGCATGCCCCTTGAAGATCTGGATTTGGTCGCCGCTTATCACATCCCACACGCGCACCGTGTTATCCCAGGATCCCGACGCGACCCGCGTGCCGTCGCCCGAAAAGCTGACGCTAGTCACGGATGAAGTATGCTTTTTGAAGACCTGGATTTGGTCACCGCTTGTCACATCCCACACGCGCACCGTGTTATCCCAGGATCCCGACGCAACCCGTGTGCCGTCGCCCGAAAAGCTGACGCTTCTGACAGATTTTGTATGCCCCTTGAAGAGCTGGATTTGGTAGCCGCTTGTCACATCCCACAACCGCACCGTGTTGTCATCACTGCCTGACACGACCCGCGTGCCGTCGCTCGAAAAGCTGATGTCCCAAACGGTGCCACTATGCCCCTCGAAGACCTGGATTTGGTCGCCGCTTGTCACATCCCACACCCGCACCGTGTTGTCTTCACTGCCCGATGCGACCCGCGTGCCGTCACCCGAAAAGCTGACGCTAGTCACGAATGAAGTATGCCCCTTGAAAAAAGCTTGTTCGCCAAAACGCGCCCCCCGCAGGCGGGCTTGGCCAAGGTTGGCTTGACTCATGGAAGCATGCCTAAACCACACCCCTTCCAGATTTGCCCCATACAAATCAGTGCCGTCCAGCACCGCCGCATTCAGGTTCGCCCCCGGCGCGTTAATGCCACGTAGGTCCCTGCCCGAAAACGACACGCCGGCCGCGTTCAGAATCGTTAGGGCGTTAGCCGCCGCCGTAGCCGCGCTTTGGTTGTCGGTGGACTTGGACTGTTCCACCAGATCCCATAACTTAGCCTTGAACGATGGCTCCTGCCTCGCTCGTTCAGCGAAAAGTAGCAGTACAGCAGGCTCGTCGTTGAGAAGACGTTCCGACAGATTCTCTCTTGTGAAAAGTTCAAATACCTGGGCGTTAGCGAGCCTATCTTGCCACTGTGGCCGCATGGTTTGGACATGGCAGTAGCGTCCTTCGTCGGTCCATTGTAGGGACCTGTTTTCCTCCTCCTTGTCGAAGACATAGCTGCCGATGATCTGGTGTATACCGGGGGTGTGATAAAGCTTGTGCCACCACTGCCAAGCCTCGGTCCAGCCCAGCTCTTCGCTTTTTTGCTCGGTGTATTCGCAGAAGTATTGCTGAATCTCTTGGTCACTTAGTGTAGTAGCTTCAGGGAGTTTGGCATCTGCCTGCGTCTCAAGCAATCCAATCAACTCATCCAACCGCTGCAGGGAATTTTTCCCTTCATTGCCTGTGTTCATTGCCATGACCGACACGGGCGAGCATACGGCCATCATCACCATTGCCAACAACTGGCGCACTTTTTTGTTCGTTTTGCTTACTGACATTTTTCCTCCATGCTATTGAGACTTTTCAAGTTATCCGAAAAAGAGCTCTTTCCTTCCATACTACTCTTACACTCAACTTTCAATACATCATCGATTAAAACCTGCTCTTAACCTTTCGATTCCCAGTGCCTTCGGGTTTTTTACATAATCAAACTGCTGCCATCTGTAATAAGTCCGCCGCGTTGCTTAATGAGACGACGTTGATTCGCAGTCAAACCCGTCGCGCCGCGAAAGTCGGCGTTGGTCAGCGATAGGGCCGGTTGGCCAGCGATCCAGCGCACTCGTAGTTGCATGTTAAGTTCCTGGTCAGTGTCGAGTTCAAGCAGCCGTACCGTGTTGTCGTCACTGCCTGATGCGATTCGCGTGCCGTCGCCCGAAAAGCTGACGCTATTTACTTTAGAAGTATGCCCCTTGAAAACTTGGAGTTGGTCGCCGCTTGTCACATCCCACACCCGCACCGTCTTGTCATCACTGCCCGACACGACCTGCATGCCGTCGCCCGAAAAGCTAACACTTCTGATAGAGTTTGTATGCCCCTTGAAGACATGAAGTTGGGTGCCGCTTGTCACATCCCACACGCGCACCGTTTTATCCCTGGAGCCCGATGCGACCCGCGAGCCGTCGCCTGAAAAGCTGATGCTTCTGACAGAGTCTGTATGCCCCTTGAAGACCTGGATTTGATCGCTGCTTGTCACATCCCACACGCGCATCGTGTTATCGTCACTGCCCGAAGCGACCCGCGTGCCGTCGCCCGAAAAGCTGACGCTAGTCACGTATGAAGTATGCCCCTTGAAGAGCTGGATTTGGTCGCCGCTTGTCACATCCCACACGCGCACCGTGTTGTCGTCACTGCCCGAGGCGACCCGCGTGCTGTCGCCCGAAAAGCTGACGCTA
>JBCCEG010000235.1:0-3181 GCA_039030455.1 Myxococcota bacterium
CGTTGCCTCGCCAGCCGAAGGTGGAGGGGAGGCTATGTGGCAGCTGGCTACGTCGAATCCACAGACCTGTCGGGCACAGTCAATGTTGGTGCTTTGTCGACATCGAAACCCCTAGAAAGTAGAATCATATACACATACGCGTTCGTGCAGCATAGTGTATTCTCCTGCTAATCTTAGTGTAGCTAGATTAGCGCGCCATGTTTGCACTTGCTTTGCGTCACGCACTAGTCGGCTTCCGTAGAAAACAGCGCTACTACCGAGTCCACAGCGAGTTCAGGTCCGCGGTGGGTATCTGTAAGTCACCAAATACATTGATGCATACATGGCAGCACACTAGGAAACCTCTGGTCTGTCGGCTTACTGGTACAACGCCTAGACGTAGCATTCTAAACGTGCAGTCGGGGGTGGGGAGGCGAACGGCGGCAAGCGCTGGCGGACGGGTCGTACGGTCGGAGTACAGGTCGTACGGGGGTCGCAGGCGGAGGTCGGGGTATGGGGGAGCGGAGCCTTTCCCTTCTTTCCCCTTCGGGGAACGAACGACCCAGCACTCGGAAGGCAAGTACCCTTAATGGCGCGAAGAGTGTGCGTTGCGGCGGCGGCCGCTACCCGCGTACGCGGGCTCACTTGCGCCATCACGCACTCTTTGCACTATCTACCATTACCCCGACCACCCCGGGGGACGCGCACCGGGTACGGGAAACATTTTTTCAAGCGCACGTATCAAGCGCTTCGTTTGTGACAAAATTTGGCTTCGGCCCAAAGGCGATAGGTCTCCGGCTCCGCCGGGCTCTCCGGCTTCGCCGGGGTATTCTCTACATTTTGAGCTCCCTTCCCCACGGTGTTATTGTGTACTACGGAGCCTCTGTCCCTCGCGAATCACTGACTGCGCACTTCTTTGCCTTCGGGAACGACATGGCGTAGCCTAACGAGTCTCGCGAAATTCACCGTTTGTGCTTGTACATCACTGGTCCGGCGCGCTGTGCGCGCGAAAACGTTCCCCGTGGAGCTTCTCCGTAGCGGTTGAAGACTTTCCAGCGTGCGCGTCAGCTACGACTTCCCATCGAAGATGGGGAAGGTTCACCCACCTGTCCTGAAGATACTCCTCTAACCATAAGGTGACCCGGGGGAACCGCTCGTTGCGCCTTTCAAACGATGGTTCGGCGCACGGCCAGTATATACTGGAGAGCAGCTTGCGTTCACGAATAACCCATTCACCTCCACGCGGGATGTACACTGGAGGCCTTCCAAACTGGCATGCTATGGTCCCAGCATCATTCGATCGAAGCTTTCTATTTATTCGTTGCCGGTTAGCCAGCTGCACGTGCCAGGATTGAAGGGGGAGAAGAGAAGGTAGCCGCCCCAAGCGCGTATCCCTCGTTTGCACGCTCGTCCCCAGAGCGCGGCTTCGCCGCACCGGAAGCGCGCTTGGCGGCTTGCACGACACTCGGGTGTGCGGCGATGGTGCCTAAGCGGCGAAGCCGCTACACTGCCTGCTCAATAAAGGGCGGTTGTAGGATTCTCCTAGCTCGCCCAAGGCTATCCCAGGGGCGAGCACTCTCATTTGTGCGAGAGCTTTGTGTCCACCAACGGTCTGCTTTTGCTCCCCGCCAGCGCTTGCCGCCGCCCCAACCGCCGCCGCCCCGACCGTCGCGAAGCGCTGACCCAACACTCGCTCCCCCTCCGGGGGGCGAGGGGGGGGATAACGGGGAGCGCAGCGCTAGGGTCCCCGAAGGCGCGGGGAGGCGAGAAGGGGGCGGCCTTTCCGAAGGAACGGCCAACCCTTGGGGGTGCGTAGCACGCAAACAACTGCGCGCTTAGGCATGCAAGCTGGCTGTTTATGGGGGGGGAGTGAAAGCCGTATGATGGGAAATTATCATGTACGGTTTCGAGAGGGGTGTCGCACCAACTCGCTAGATACTATGGAGGATGCGCACATACAATGCCTATTTTTTGTGTTTTGTTTTGTATATTTACAATGGCAAATATCGCTCTTCCCTTAACCGCCAATTTTGTAGGAGAATTTTTAATTTTTCAAGGCGCTTTTTGTAATAATACACTCGTGACTTTTTTAGGTGCTACTAGTATGATTTTCAGTGGAGGCTATTCTCTACTTGCATACGGCAGAGTAGCATATGGTGCGTGCAAACCACACTTTATAAGAAGGTGCGCCGTGAAGGCTATCATCTCGTCGTTAGGCAATCCCCTTGGTGCGCACTCGGAAAGTTGGGCGCACTTTATAACGAGCAAGCAGTTTTTAGGGCGCGGCCCCTTTGCGCGTCCGCGCGCGCCCACAACAAGCAAACCGGTGGAAGGTTCGCCCCGCGTTCACGCGGCTCGGGCTCTACATAATTGCGCAGCCAAGGATAAGCGCCTAGCCTGCATAGGACGAACGTAAGCGCCCGCGATGCAGTAAATCAACCCGGACTGGCACGCCAGGTAACTGACGTTACAGAAGCTTCGGCGAACCCAGACCGACGTACCGGTTAGTGCGCGCAAGCGCGCCCGAAAGTGGAGGTCAACCGCCGCATCTAAACCTCCGTCGAAGAAGGTCGATAGGGTGATATTGATAAATGGTCGCTGGCGAGGAGAAATCACGAAGCCAACACCCCGGGCTCGTCTCAAAGTGGACCGCGCATCTAAATGTTAAAGGCTCCAGAATGTGTGCTAGGGCGCCTGAAAAGGTGCTTTTGGGCGCAATCGCACTTCGGGCGTGATTACAGGTATTCCGTCCGGCCCTATGGGTCAGAAGCAACGTGTTTGCGCGCGAGCCCAAAGCGCCCAGCCTATAACAAACAGATCCCAGAACCTGCGGCAGCGTTGTGCGCGGGGGAAAACATCTGGTCGGCCGGTGCTTCATACACCCGACTTGTCGTCTAACCTCCCCCGGAGGCCCTGTTCAGTGGAATATGTCGGCCATTTTCTTTTGCCGAAACCGGAGACACGGTACCCAGCTCCATACTGCCCGAGATGAGAACCACGACGGGAGTTTGCCCTTTCAGGTCTCGCCTCCCCTCGCCAGCGCTTGCGCGACGCCCCTTCTCCCCTTTCCGAAGGAACCCGCCCGCCCCGCCCTCGCCCCCCTCCCTCCGCTCTTTGTCCGCTCCGCGTCCACGGAGTGGACCGGAGGGGACAAAGAGTGGCCGGGGCGGGGCGGAACCCCGCCCCCGCCCACTCGCCCCGA
>JBCCEG010000236.1:0-3166 GCA_039030455.1 Myxococcota bacterium
GGAGGGGAGGGGAGGGGATGGGTGCCGGCGAAGCCGGCACAACTTCGGGAGGGGCGGAGTCGCGCAAGCGCTGGAGTGCGCTCTTTATCCTTTTGTTTCTGCGAAACGAAAAGCAGAAATAGTGGTTCGGAGGGGAGGAAAGGGCGCTGCCAGCGTCGGCGTCAGCCGACTTTACTAAGTAAGCGTTCAAGTCATCAAGCATTTCGCCCTTCCACTCGCGATACTTGGGATTCAGCTTGACTCACAGATCGAGTCGATCGATCAGCTGACTGCACCGCTGGTCAAACCGCGCCTTTCAGCCGAGGCGATCGTCAGTAAGATTGCGGTTGGCAAAGCCAACCGCAAAGAGGCTGCGCTCAATCCCCATATAATCTATTGACCCAATCGCGTAAAAATGCTCTTACGATAGAGCCCGAGGGTGTTTGCGCTCTATACTAAACAACCCGGGGCTTTGTAGCGCGAACAAGCACCGGCTAGCCTATTACCGATTCACTGGCAGGCAAGTACCCCACAGTGCCACCTTTTCGCGAGCGTCCCTCGCGCCTTGCAGGCTTCCCGGTTTACCGCGCTTGCCAGGCTACGCCCGAGACCCGGAAGAGCAAGAGCTTAGGGCTCGCGAAAAGGTGCGCGTGCCCCCGTAGGGGTAAGGTCCGAGCGACCGCGGAAATGGCGTAATAGGTAAACGCGTTATCTTGAGGGGGTAGTGAGGATCACTCGTGGGGGTTCGAGTCCCCCTTTCCGCAGACATGGCTCTTGGGCGCAGCCCCGGGGGTATCACCAGCAGTATCGCTGCTGCGTCTCTGGTGGGCGGCTCAGCCGCAAGCACGGTCAACTGAGAGCCAAGGGTGCTTGTTGGGTGCAGGTTCGGTGCCGAAGGCACACTGTTTGTATTGCGCGCAATACAAACAACAACGGATCGTGAAACCCAAATACCTTGTACACTTTTTGTTTTGCCCGTGCAGGCAAAAGCTCCGCCGACCCACCCCAACACTCGCTCCCCCTTCGGGGGGCGAGGGGGGGGATAACGGGGTGAGCGCGCTTTTTGTGTCCTCCTATTGGCGACCTAACGCCGACGGGCCCCATATTTTGATCTAGATTGTTTTCTATTGATAACTCCTTGTAAATCTAATACACCACGAATCACACGATACTTAACCCCAGGTAAGTCTTTGACTCGCCCCCCCCGAACTAAAACCACGGAATGTTCTTGTAAATTATGTCTCTCTCCAGGGATGTGCGCAATAACTTCTATTCGATTTGTTAACCGAATTTTGGCGACTTTACGTAAAGCAGAATTGGGTTTTTTCGGCGCGGTTGTATACACACGAACACAGATGCCTTTTTTTTGAGGACATCTTTGTAAGGCCGGCGCCTTTTTTTTTGTAACCTTTTTCGATCTTGATGTTTTTTTTTTTACGAGTTGATTAAATGTGACCATGGCTCCTACTAACTGGCTAATCGGAGAGTGCTTGCTAATCAGCCCCCCCCCCCCGTTTTGCGAGCTTGTGCGCAAAAGAAAAGACTGTTCACGCAGGCGCCCTACGAGCTGCTTTTCGCGCGGCATAGCTTTGCAGATAATTCGCAATAATGTTATGATGCGATTGACTTCGGTCCTTCGGACCGGAGGTTTGCTCGCCTGCGCGGGGCCGCTTTTTATTAGCGCGTGTACACGCGTAAGCCAGTCGCAGCAGGTGAGTTATGCGGTAGTAATATAAAGCTGCGCTTTGCTTTGTCTAAAGCACCAAGAGGGTATTCAGCCTAGCAAACCGCCCGGCTGGGAGCAGTCGCGAAAGTTAAGGCGCGCTTGCACGAGGCTTGTTCGGCGAGACGTCATTTGCGCTCTCCCGACCGTTGGGCGCCTTAACTAGTGATTCCCGCAACTGCGGTGTCCAGGAGGTACTGTCCCCTCGCAAGCTCTGGAACACCGCCGATCGGACATGCGCTTGGCTCACCGAGCTTGGCGAGACGCATATTATGCCGTATTGCGCGTCAATTGCGCCGTAGTACACTTTTGTCCACTTGCTCTTCTGGGATGGCGCTTGCCCGCCTTCGGCGAGAGCCGGTTGCCGCCCCGAAGGTATTGCGCCGAGCGAAGCGAAGGCGCAATACAAACCCTCCGGCTTGCGAAAGCAAGCAAAGAAGTAGTGTAGTCGCGCAAGCGCTGGAGACCGTGTTTGATTTACCGCGCCTCACTACGTTCGGTGTGCTACGCACCGCGAAGCCTGCAAGTGCAGTCCACTTTGTGGACGCCAAGCGCACTGGGGACGGGGACCCGCGGTTGGGCGCCGGATCGTATTGCACGTTTAGAGCGTGCAGCCCCTGTCTCGCTCGGGAAGGCGCAGCCCGAGCGTAACGGCGCTCAAGCCAAGCAAACGTTAGCACGCAATTGGCGCCCCCTTTCTTACGCCTCGCCAGCGCTTGCGCGACTCCCCCCTTCGGAACCCGCCCCGCCCCTTCGGGTCGGGGCGGGAAGCGCAAGCCCTCGCCCCCCGGCCCGCTCCGCGTGCTTTTGTGCCAAAGGCACGAAAGGACCGGAGGGGGAGCGAGCAGGGCCGGCGCGCTAACAGATAAGAGAGGCGGGCGATGGCGACCGTCAAAGCTCTACACCCAAGAGCCTGAATTTTTGTGATTGCGTCCGGGTTTGTTTACGGCGCGCGCGTCCCCTTCGGGGAAGACGCGTTCGCTCGCGCGCCGTAAACCGGATAGGTAAAACCCATACGCGGACGCGACCAAGAATGAGTCCGGTCCACGAAGTGGACGGCCTGTGCTTTTGAACCTACCGTTCTGCCGTCGTGCCTTTCCCGGGAGGGGTTTACCGCGCGCGAGCTTGCGAGCGCGCGGTAAACCCCTCCCGGTTTACCGCGCTTGCCAGGCGGCAGGCTGCGCCGTCAGGCTACGCCTGAGACCCGGAAGAAGCGCGCTGGCGCCGTTCCTTCGGAAAGGGCGCGGGTTTGCCTTACCTCCCCTCGGTCGGGCGCCCTCGCTCCCGGGAGCGTACTCCGTTCTCGGGCTCTCGGCCTTTTGCGCGGGCCTTTTCTTACGCCTCCGGAGTGCTCGCCTCACTACGTTCGGCGAGGCGCAAGCGCACACTCCCCTCGCCCCTCACTCGCTGCGCTCGTTCTCCCCTTTCCTCCAGCGCTTGCCGCCGTCCCCGCCCCGCCCCGCC
>JBCCEG010000237.1:0-3138 GCA_039030455.1 Myxococcota bacterium
CCAAAATGGATTCCTGCTTTCGCAGGGATGACAGGGTGGGGAGACCCGCATCAGGACTCTCTGAAAACGCAGCCTCCACAGAAAGACATACACTTTCAATGTCATTCCTGCGAAAGCAGGGATCCATGAAAAAATCAGAAAAACGCGACGTCGCTGACTTTTTGGAAATCCCCTTTCGCAGGAATGACAAAGTGGAGGGACCTGCTTCAAACCTGGATGAAAACGAGATCTCAACAAAAAATCGTACACTTCCCCTGTCATTCCTGCGAAAGCAGGAATCCACTGAAAAAGCACCAAAAAGCGGATCCAGTGAGTTTTTGGAAAGCCCCGAAAGCAAGAATCCATTCAACCCCAAAAAGTTTTCGCTTCGCTTTGCCCCACAAAGTGTCCTCGCTGTCGCCCCGGTACTTTGTGGGGACCCCTGCTCAATACTTTTTGGGGACCCCCGGCTTTTGCCCCACAAAGTTCTTCACTTCGTTCAGATACTTTGCGGGGACCCCCGGCTGCGCGGTCGGGGAATGAATCCCCGACCTTGCCATTAAAAACATTCGTAGCGACGCGACAAATCGCGTCGCTACGGTCGCCCCCCTTCACTCAATCCCCACGTTGGTGTCCAGTAGGGTCCGTTCGTGGTGAGTTGACGTTGATGGTTCCCGTCTAGGGTTGAGACGAACAGTTCGCGGCGTTGTCTGACTCGGCCGTCCTTGCTTTTTTCGCTCCACGCGCGTGTGAACACAAGCAGTTGTCCGTCGGGAGAAAAAGCGGGTTCCCGATTATCACCAGGTCCCTGCGTGACTCGGTGCAACCGCGCGGTTTTCACGTGAAACAAAAAGATGTCGAACCGTTTGAATTCATCGCGCGCGGTAAAGGCAATAAAGCGGCCGTCGGGGCTAAAGCACGGCGATTGGTGAAAGGTTCCCTGGCGGACGAGCAGGCGTTGGTTCGAGCCGTCGGCGTTCATCAGGTGCACGCGAGGCCGTGTCCCGTCTAGGTTGGCGGACAGATACACGATGTCGCCGTTGGGGCCGACGTCGGGCGAGAGGTTCACTTTCCACGGGTTGGTTGTCAGCTGAACCGCAGTGGGGGCACCTCGGTTCTTTTTCGTGGGATTCAGTCGGTAGATATCGCTTTTTCGTCCCAATGATAATGTCAACACCAGTGTGCCGTCCGGTGCTTCGGCCGCGCTCGCGTTGATGCCCGGTCGCCGTGCGACAAAGACAGGATTCGCCGAGGAGGCAGAGCCCAGATCGAGGCGGACGAGATCCGGATTTTTATTCTTGTAGGTCGTCCAGTAAAGGGCGCCGCCCCTGCGAGAAAATCTGGGCAGGATATTGAGAGTCCCGTGCCTTTTCGCGCTGGTCACCCGCTGTTTTTCCCGACCGTCGGGGTGCAGCAGAACGATTTGCTTGTGCGGGCCGATCCGTTGCACCGCGGCAATGTGCGTTGTCGCAAAAGGGCCCGGTCGACCCGCGACTTGCTGGTGAATGTCGTCGGCCAGGCGCCGAGCCAGATGCCATAGGCTGTCTGGATGTAAGTGAGCGCGGTACGTGAACACTTGACCGTTGTTTGGCGCGGCCGGAGGGCGGGATCGCATCCGCACGCGGACCTGCCCCTTGGATGTTCGTTTAACGCGAACCGTGACGTGTCCGGCGGCGCGGCCGCCCCTTTTGAGCACGCGGAAGGTGCCAAAAAGTTCCAAATTGCGTCGCAGCCTTCGGACCAGCTGCTTGGTAAGCTCGGCGTCCGCCGAAGGTTTTTGCTGTTTTGGTTGGGGGATATCCGCTTGAACAACGAGTGTCACGGGCTCAAAGCGCGCATGTCCAATTGTCAGATGCGGCCGCTGTGCGCTAGGGGAGGAGGCATTAGCGGCTGTTCCGCCAAGCGCGAGCACGGCGATCGACGCCAACCAGAAGCGGCGGTGCATCCAACGCATGATACCAATTCTCTTAAATGCCTTCTCAAAGCCGACGGATCCCATTTGTTCGCCGTTCCCGTCTTTTATGGATTCCCGCCCCTGCTCGGGGGCAGGGATGACAACCTTTCTCGGGAATGACAAGGTAGGGAACGCCTTTTCGAGAAATGGTATGAGGACCCTCACACCGGCTTGGATAAAGCTCGCGATTTTTCCACTTTGTCATTCCTGCCCCCGTTTTCACGGGGGTAAACTCCAGCCCCGAATCCACTGTCCGACATCCGACCATCCGTGCCAATCCTGTGAATCCTGGTACTAGGATCGGACGAAAGAGAAGGCTGGGTCAATGCATGCCCTGTCAATCCAATTGCGGGCCAGGGCTTTCGAGGAGCGTATTTTTCAATGTCACAGGAGCTTAGGCCCTCCCCTACGCTGTCATTCCCGCGCAAAAAGAGACACTTCGGATCCGGGCCGGCAGACCGCAATGCGATCAAGCCAGCTTGGATCGATCAGCGCTATCCCACAATCTCATCAATTCCTAGATCTCTGTTAAGGGAAGCGGCGGTACACCCACGTGGGTAGCGAAGGCCCACACGTAACCGTCGGGGTCGCTCACGCGACACATCCGATCTTTCCAGAACATTTCCTGTGGTTGCTGTAGCTCCTTGGCGCCGGCTTCGATCGCCCGTCTGTGTTGCCCATCGACATCGCGACAGTAGATGTACAAGCTCATGGAGGGCGGCGTGACCGAATGGATAGGGGCCTTGTTGGTCATACCGTAGGCGCCTTCGGGGGACAACATAATACGCATGTCCGAAAAGCGTAGTTCAGCGTACATCACCTGCCCGTTTTCGACAGTGGGTTCGCCGACCAGCTCAAAGCCAAAGGCACGCTTGTAAAAATCCATCGATTTTTGCACGTCCGTGACGCTAAGGCAGGCCATTGCCGTTGGGTATCCTTCCGGTTTGTAGCTCATGATTTTGCTCCTGTTGTGTTAGGTTCAACGCCAACCGGACAGCCCCGGCCGCCCGATGCACTCAGGCTATAATCTGTTGTTGCTGGATGTCAAGCTCATTGTTATCCATATGACAAAAAAGGGCGACTTCTTAAGACTTTTTGGAAAGCCCCGCGCAAGCGGAGGTCCTTCGCGCTTCGCATTGCCGGATGACGGGGAGGGCACCGACGAGCGGGGACGGTATGGAAAGGATCTCGAAATCCCACAAATA
>JBCCEG010000238.1:0-3136 GCA_039030455.1 Myxococcota bacterium
CAGCCGTAGCCTGAGAGCGGAGGGGTCTCCGGCTTCGCCGGCCTTCGCCTTAGGCGAGAAGTGTGGCGACCCCACCGGTGCTTTTTCTTGCGAAGCTTGCTTCGCAAGCGCAAAGGACGCGGAGTACGCCAGCGCTTGCCGCCTTCGGTCGCGAAGCTGCCGGCGGAGCCGGAGAGACTCCCCTCCCTACGCGCAAAGCGCGAGTCGGGGCGGGGAGAAGGGGAGAAGTGGACCGCCTTGCAGGCGCGAGCAGAGCAGGGCGGGGTCGGGGGGGATAAAGGCAAGCGCTGGAGAACGAGCCGCGTCGGAGACCCGTGATCTATGGTTTAAAGGCCTCCCTGAGTCCAGGAAAAAATCGGCGCTCTTTGGACAAAAATGTTTCCTGGGCTCACGCCGTTATCACTAAAACCCGCAATCACTATAGAGTGCGTGCTATCCACCTTTGCGCAGCTGTCCAATCGCGAACTTGGGGACTTGCCTTTATCCCTCTTATGTGGATTCGTGGTGGTTCGCTTTTTGATCGTATCGCATCAAGCAATACGCCGCCATAAGCACGGATATATAAAGGTGCTTCGTTACCTACGCACTGTATATACTACCCAATCCTGGGACATCGCCCCTAAACCTAAAGCCGGCCAGGAAGGGTTTTCTGCCGAATGTCCGGCAAAGGAGAATTCCGTGTACTCCAATGGCGAAACTCAGGTCCCCCTTTCTTACGGGGCTTTACATTCTTACGCCTTTCCTTTTTTGCTTATTTCATAACCCCACAAAACCCGCACCCGGTATTGCGTCAACCACCACGAAGTGCACTTTTGCGGCGGTCGCCCAAGCCTTCGGCCAAAGTGTGTTCGAAGAACACAATAAAGAAGTGGGACCTTACTACGGCCCTGGCTTTTTGATATGGTAGTTACAGAAGGGCTCGCCGAACGTAATTGTGCGGTCAGCACGATTAGGCGGGCGAGGCTACACACATTTTACCCCAATCCCAGCTTGAGCTTGGGGTCGGTGACCTAGAGAGCGCACTACGTTGGTTTTTATAAGATGGACCCAATTCTGCATTTAAGGTGCGCGTACACCTTTTCACGATTCCGGCTTTGGGCGAACGTCATATGATGCGCTGCAGCGCGCAACAGTACTAAAAAAGGCCACTTCTCGACTTCGTCGAGCTGGTACAATTGCGGCGGGCGGCCGCTCGCTTTTTGCCCCTATAGGCGAGTGCTTTTGTGGGGGTGGCTTGGGGCTTTGCCGAGTGCGCGTGTGCGCGCCCAAGGTGCCCGGTTCGGGAACTCCGCTCTGCTTTGCTTTGCTTTGAATGAACACTTAGGCGCTCCGCCGGATTGCGCGCTTACACGCGCAATTAAGAGGGCTCCAGAAAGGTAGTCAAGCGCGTACCCGTTGCCAACATCGACGGCCGAGCCGGCCGGCGCAACTTGCTTGCGCGCTTGCGGTCTACTGCGTGCACCGAAACTGTCGGCGAAGCCGCGGTAAACCGGGATGGCGTAAGAAAGGTGTTTGCGCGCGGTAAAGCAAACACCAGCCCGGAAGAGCAAGCGCAGTACGCGGTACTGCACGCCCTGCCCCTCACTGCGTTCGGGGCAGTAAGTGGACCGCAGTGGCCTATTGCTTTGCTCGCGCCAAAGAGTACCTTTTTCTGCCGACGGGTTTAGGTGTGAACTTCGTACTAAGATTTATGAGTAAAGCCTGTATACCCTCAACAGTGCCACAACAAAGACCTATTAGTAAATAACCGACGTGGCCTATGGAACTATACGCTAATAGTCTTTTCATTTTTTTTTGATTCATTGCGCCCAGGGCGCCTACAAGCATAGATGCGATGCTACAAAATATGAATATTTTCTGCCAAGGCCCAGCAACGGAGTTTCGCTCGAGAAGTTCTATGAAGGCACGTCCTCAATGCTCTCCGGCTTCGCCGGGGAGGCCTTGTTTATGAACATTGACCGCCATAAAGTATAGGGTTGTCGGTGTGCTGAGGGTCATGGCATCACTCAACAACGAATTAAGATCGTAAAAACTCGACTCGAACAGTCGAACGAATAAACCAAAAATAGCGATTTTTGGGGTAATGGCAAAAAAAGCAGTCACAGGTGTTGGCGCGCCTTCATACACATCAGGGGCCCACGCATGAAAAGGTACAGCAGTAATTTTAAATAAAAAACCAACAGCAACGAATATTATACCTATAAGAGCTCCTGTGAATGGCTGATGCCCACCAGTACAGCTAAAAATTTTGGTTAATTCTGAAAAATGAGTAATTCCAGTGAAACCGTAGACGAGAGAGCAACCAAATAATAATATTCCAGAAGAAAATGCGCCTAAAACAAAATATTTCAAACCAGCTTCGGTCGAAAATTCTGAATTGCGGTTAAACGCGGCTAATACATAAAAGCATAAGCTTTGGAATTCTATGGCTAAATACATCGAAATCATGTCTGCCGAAGAAATTAAGAATAGCATACTACACGTTGCTAGTAAAATAAGAATAATGTATTCAAAAGCATTTACTGCTTGTTTACGCACGTAGTCTAATGCTATACAGACAGACAACAAAGCACTGCAGATTATGAGATTTTTGCCAAAAAATGTTAAATCATCACAAACTAAGGTGTTATACAAAATCGATGCATGCGTTATGGGATTATTACTCAGTAGAACCAGTGTCAGTAGAATTGCTAGAATGCCTAACCAACTCACATTGTGCACCATAATCGGTGGAAAAATACGCGCTCGTCGTAAAACAGGTAGTGGCGCACGTTCGCGAATTCGCGCGTATACAACCCCATAAACCAGCAGAAGAACACTTGCGAGTATGCAAAATATTTCGGGAAAAATCGTTTTGAAATCATTTTCAAATAAAAATATTTGAAAATCGGTTTCTAAGACCGGTTTGAAGTAATCGGGGAAAAGTTTTCTCATGGTTGTTATGCTTAGTATTAAACTGCAATCGCGCCTTCGGCGCAATACGCCAGCAGCTGCGCGCTAAAACGTTGTGTGTCTCCCCTTTCCGAAGGAACCCGTTCGCCGAAGGCGAAACCGCCCCCGCCCCTTTCCTCCCTCCCCTCGCCCCCCTCCCCTCCCCGCCCCGAAGGGGTCGGGGTCGGGGCGGGGGAGCGAGTGG
>JBCCEG010000239.1:0-3134 GCA_039030455.1 Myxococcota bacterium
CGTTACTTTCCGTGATTGGTATTATTAATTATGAGGCCCTAAACATGAAGGATCTCTAACTCATAATTCATCATTTATAATTCATAATTCTTTTAGGGTGTTTTGTGCTCGTATTGGAAAAACGTCAGCATGTTGCTGTGCTGCGCGTCGAACACTCCATCGCAACAGCTTACGTAATAGGGGCAGTCACCTTGGCGCAACAGCTTGGTGATCGGATACAAACTGGTTTCCCACGGTGTTTGCTCCGTGAGCTCCAGCTCTTCGGGGTTCCCCGGGCACAGCAGACAGTCCGCGTTTTGCAGCCCGTGCACCACATAGGCCGGAGCACCTAGCTGCTGCGCCCTTTTGGCTTCTTCTCGCAGCTGTGCTCGGCTACGCACAATGATGCCGCCAACCTGCCCGTGAGGGCCCGCGACCATCAAATCACCCTTCGGCCTAATCAGATAGTGCTCTACCTTCTCGCGCTCCTTGCAAATCTTGTGAAAGAATGTGCAAAAAACCGCATCTTTCAGCGCGCTTTGTGCTTGTTCGCCCGCCTCGCGGAATGTCCCCGTGGATCGGCAAAAATGCCCGTTGAGCCCCTGACGAATCAGTTGGCGCAAGGATTCATCGCGATCTTTCTGATCCTTGTGCAAAAAGCCCTGAATCTCGCCTCGATTAAACGCCTGCATGGCTTTATCCGTGGGCAACCGCTTGCTCACTATGATTTTACAGATGCTGGGGTCGATGCGGGCGCACAGCTGCAACCCGTCCACTCCCTTCATTTGGAAATCCGTAACCACCACGCTCACGCGATCAAACCGACGAGGATTGTGGATTTCGCGCGCGGGTTTAATCGGCCCTTGCGTTCTTTCGTTGATAATCTTGACCGCTTCGCCGGAGTCCAGCTGGAATCGATAGTGGACGTCTTGAATTTCCACGGCCACGAATAGCTCTTGGAGGAACGTCTTTTCGTCATCCACGCATGCGATGTTAGAGGGAATCTTGCATTGAGGGGTCTGTTCAGGTTGAATCATAGTGCTCTCCTTTGCTGTTGTACCTAAAACTCAGGACTCTATAATTTCAGTATGGCGCATTAAAAATCGCTTTGTCTACCCCTTTTTTTCATCTCTAAGTGGTTTGTGATGGATGCCGCAAGCGAAATCCAGCAATGGCGAGGGTGAAATCAATATTTTGCCTTGTTCTTTTTTTAGTCTCTATGCGGCGGCTCGTTGCCGCGCGAGCCGCTGTTGCTCCTTGGTTTGCACTTTGCGTAGCCGCGCCTCAAGCTCCTCTCTGCTGTAAAGCGGGAATTCCAGGATAAAGTATGTTCCCTGTCCGGCCACGCTCACCAGCCGCACCTTGCCGCCCAGCGCCTCGATCACCTGTTCCACCAACGGCAACCCCACGCCCGTGCCGCCCACCGTGGCGGTGAAAAAGGGGTCGAACACCGAAAAACGCTGACCCGAGGCAATTCCCCTGCCCGGGTCTTGAATGTGCACCCGAAACACGTCGTCCAGCACATCGGTCCACACCTGAATCGCGTCGCCCGGCCGCGTGTGCTGCAGCGCGTTGCGCAGCAGATTGCCCATGGCGTGGGCCACCAGATACAGATTGCCGATCACATAGGTGTCAAGCCCTTCGCACCAGCTCACCCGCTCGTATTGTTCGTCCGTCAGCTCATAGCTGATCGCCTTGCTCAAGCAGTCGCGAATGGAGACGAACGCCACTTGCGGCGCGTCTTGCAAGGGATCGCGCAGCTCGCCCAGCAGTTGCTTAATGAATTCCAGCCCCTCGCGGGCGCGAGCCATCAGGTCTTGCGGAAAAGTCATGAGGTAGTCGTAGGTCTTCTTTTTCTTCCGCGTGTATTCCTCGGGCTCGATCAGCGACATTTCCTTGTGCGCCCGCACCATTTCGGGCAGGTGGTTGGCCAGCGCCTTGCCTTTGTCTTCGGCGTTGATCAGCGGCCCCTTGGAGTCGTGCACCATCATGGCGCAGCGCAGCCGCATCACGTTTACTTGGGCCAACGCCATGGTCTCGCGGCCGCGCGTAAAGGTCGTGGTGGCCGCCAGGTAGAGCCCGACCAAAAAGCAACACCCCAGCGGCACGCCGCTCAGCGCGCCAAGCAGCGTGTTGCCGCCGTCGGCAACGGTGTAAAGCAGCGCGCCCACCGCCGTGCCCCAGGCCGTCACCCGCGTAACGGTCACCTGGTCCGTGGCCAGCAACGGCACGAACACGGCAAAGCCCCACAGGCCGCCGGCGAACCAGTGGCCGTTGTGGCTGAGCACGGCGACCGTGGCGGTCAGCGGCAGCGCCACCACCAACGTGAGGAACCAATAGACATCCCAGAATTCATTGGAAAGCCGCACCGACCGGCGCATCAGCAGGCCGAAGCCCAACGACATGTTCAGAATGCACAGCCCCTGCTGCAGCGTGGTGAGCCGTCCCATGCTCGCGGGCGCGACGGCGCTCAGCAAGGCATAGCCGCCCCACAAAATAATGCTCAGCACAGCAAGCTCCACATAGGGCAGCACATAAAAAGTTGCGCGCGCACGCAGCAGAACCACACAAAGCGCCGCCACGGGTGCAGCCAGCCCACGATCCACTGCTTGCACCCGACTCCCAGCCGCGCGAACGAAGCGCGGAACTCGGCCACTACACTCTTAAAGGGTTTTCTTTCGGCCCGCTTAAGCGCCTTTTCCTTGACCATTTGGGCAAACGGATCGTCGGGCTCATAGTAGATGTCCTCGGGCTTGTCGAAGTGTTTAGCGATGATAAAGGCGATCAGGTTTGCCGCCATGGCGGGAACTGTGGCGCCGATGGGGATGAATTGACCCAAGCCTAGTTTCCAAGCGCCGACGGTCGCTACACCGGCCCCAGCTGCAATAAGAAACGAACGGATGCTGGAAAAATAGCCGAGAATGCCTGCCCATAGCGGGACGGTCATGTTAGAACCCCAACAGCCTACAGATGCGATTACTAGATCGAGAATGCTACTGAAACTTACAGCCGCCGCTATTGCGCTCGCTCCTAGCAACATTGTAGCCATACGTGCGAGTTTCACTTCTTGATCACTTGGTAGAGTTTCTTTCCGTAACGGTTGCACTACGTCATGTACTAGCGATACTGATGCCGCGTGCAAAAATGAATCAGCA
>JBCCEG010000240.1:0-3132 GCA_039030455.1 Myxococcota bacterium
CCCCTGCCCCCGAGCAGGGGTGACAACCTTTCGCAGGGATGACAGGGTGGGGGGGATCCGCATTAGAACTGCTTGAAAACGCACATTCGACAAAAAATAATACACTTTTTCTGTCATTCCTGCGAAAGCAGGAATCCATGGAAAAAGTGCCAAAAAGCGGATCCAATGGGTTTTTGGAAGTCCCCGAAAGCAGGGATCCACTGTGGAGCGTCCTCGAACGAGGATCACATCCCTATGATCCTAAAACTACAGATACAAGGCCCCTTGCGCGGGAATAACAGAGAGTGGCTCCGCTCGTGCTGGATGACGAGGAAGGGGCCTAGGATGACAGGACAGCGGCGGGGGGCTGCACGGCGAAGCCGCCGCTCATGCCGTCTTGCTTGTGGTCGATCGTCCAGCCGTCGGCGCGGCTGGCGCTTAGGGGGTCTAGCACAAGAGCCGTTTCGTCTTGCCTTACCACCACGTCGTGAGGCAATTTCCCCTCTAGGCTTAAAGAGGGCTTGTCGCGTGCGTCTATGCGCAGGCGCAGCATTTCCGGCCCGCCGGGGGCGGGCATCACCTTTTCCAACGCCGCTTGCGCCTCCGGCGTCACGGTGACTTTTGGCGTGCAAGGGGCGGGCTTGGGTACATCAAGCAGTTCGAATAAGTCCCCCGCCGCGTCCATTTCCTTGAGAATATCGCAGCCGCCGGCAAACCGCCCCCTAACGTAAAGCTGAGGGATCGTGGGCCAATCGGCGTATTCCTTAATGCCCTGGCGCAGTTGCACATCTTGCAAGACGTTAATTGTGGCGTATTCAGGCAAAAATAGATCCAAAATTCCCACCACGGTGGCGGAAAAGCCGCATTCCGGCCGCTCGCGCTCGCCTTTCATAAACAAAACCACCGGGCTGTTTTGAACAATGGATTCGATGCGTTGTCGCACGTCTAGCTGAACACTCATGAAAACCCCCTCGCTTGCGCCGTGCCGTGTGTGGAGCAAGCCGTTTCTTCACTTTGTAGCCGAGTCGGCCGCCGTGTGCAAGCGATGGTGGAGCAAGGCCGGAAAATCATGGTTTTTTCTGTTTTTCTTTACGGGCATAAAAAACAAACACGTTTTTTGCTTAGAGGCGAAAGAATTTTGTTTTTTTCTTTTTTCTAGACCGCATAAAGAGAAATAAAGACGTTCTCCAGGATTCCGTGAAAAAAAATTAAAAAATTTTTGTTTTGGCAGAATTTTCTGCTTACTTAACTTGTTTAAATAACTGGAAAGAAGATTTTTAAAGGCGTTTGTTTTGCCTTGGAGGGATACATTATGTGGCGTCGAAATAGTTGTTGGATTATGCAGATTTGCCTCGTTACCGCGTTTGGCTGCGGCCAGGCCGACGACCCCGCCGCCTATCAAGCCAAGCTAGTAACCCGTTTGGCCGACTATGGCGCCGCGAGTTGGCGTGGTTTGACCGCAGGCGGCCCTGGCGGCACCTCCGCTCCGACCAATAGCAGGGCTCAAACCGGCCTGGCCGGCGACAACACGGCGGCATCGCCCGAAGACGACAAATTCCAGCGGATGCTGGACATTCTAGACAAGCTTTTCCCTCCGGCGGACGAGGCAAACGTGGATCGAGAGCGCTCCCGCGTGCGGCACGCCATGGCCGACATGCGCTTGCGCTCGTTGAGCGAACTAGGGTCTTGGGGCGGTTTGGCGCGGCAGCGGCTGGAGCAGCTGGGAGACGGGACGGCCGTGCTGCTGCGCGAGCTGCACGAGGCGGGGCGGGAGGAGCCCGGCGTGGCGGTGGAGGTGCTAGACGCCTCGGGCGAGTCGCGCCTGGTGGTGGAATTGTTTCCGCGACGCCAACGGATCAAGCTGCACTGGAGCCTGGGCCTGCACAATGCCTTGCTGGGGCGGTGGTGGCCAAAGGGAGATGGAGAGCTCCGGAATGTTCAGCCGTTGTTGAACGGTGAAGAGGTGGACGGGGCCACCTGGACCGCCGCGCTGCGGTTCGCGCGGGGGGATAAGGTTGTTCAGAAGCGGTTATGGTTGACTTGGGGCGTCACCCCGGCCACCACCAGCAAGGGGGCGTGCGGGGGCGGGCCAATCTGCGTGCAGCTGGAGTTGGCCGACGCATCGGGTTGGTTGCGGGCGTGGCACAAGCAGCGTAAAAACGAGCTTGCGCGGCAAAATCAGTCCTTGGAGCAACACAATCCTTCTCCTCGGTTCGTTGAACCGCTTGAGCCTTCGGCGAGCGGCCCCTCGCCCGATCACATTGCCACGGATGTGGAGATCGTATCGCTGAAAAACCAGTTTGCCCAAAGCAACCGACAAGCAAATGCCGCCAGGAAGCTGCTGCGCGAGGCGCAAGCGGATTCGCGGGCGGTGGAGCGGCAGCGGAATGACCTGCGGCAACAAGTGTCTCGGCGGCAGCACGGGTTGGTTGTGGCGGAGCTGGGGAATCAGAGCTTACAGAACCAGCTAGCTCATCAACGGCAAGAAAACCAACAGCTGCGGCAGACTCATGCCGAGGCGTTGCAAGAGCAAAATTGGGGAGCTCAAAGGGAAAATGACTTGCAAGATCAAGTTGAAGGCTTAACGGAGGAGATAGACAAGCTAAGGGAAGAGCTAGAGCAAGAAAAGTTCGGCGCGGATATGAAATTCAACCGATGGGAGAGCGAGCGGCAAGAGTTCCACACCCAAAATCAAGGGCTAACACGAGAACTGGGTAACGCTCGGGGCGAAGTGGCGGCAGCGCTTGCGCAACAAAGACAGCTTGGAAGCGCCAACAAGAGCCTGCGGGGTATTTTGGACGAGGTGAAGGGCCACCTGGAGAAGCATCTGGCCGCCGCTGATGTTGATGATGACGGCAATGATGTCAAGCAAGACGCTGATATCAAGGAAACCGGAGGAATCGAAGACAAGCAGGTACCGAATAAAGTCGAGAATTTAATCGACCAGCTAGCCCGACAAGCAGAAGAAGCAGAGGAACTGAGGAAAGAGAACAAGGGGCTGACGCAGGAGCTGGCGGCGGCGAACGCGGAGCTGGAGCGGCAGCAAAACAAGGTAAACAACCAAATCCAGGGGCTGAGGAAAGAGAACACGGGGCTGAAGCAAGCGAACGCGGGGCTGGAGCAGGCCAAAAACGACCTGACACAGAAGAACAC
>JBCCEG010000241.1:0-3129 GCA_039030455.1 Myxococcota bacterium
GCGCTTGCGCGCCCCCCCCCCCCCCCCTCGCTCCTTGGGAGCGAGTCGGGTTCCGCCGACCCCTCGCGGGCTTCGCCGGCGTGCCGGCGAACGGGTTTCGCGGGGGAAAAAGACCCGCGCTTGCCGCCGTTCGCCTGCTCGCCGGCGAAGCCGGCGAGGGGTCGGCGAAACCCGACTCGCTCCAAAGGAGCGAGGGAGGGGAGGGGAGTCGCGCAAGCGCTGGTGGGGATAAAGACCCGCCGGAGGCAAAGGGGCTACGCCCGGGCCGCTCGCTGCAAATACGTTCGCCGCGAGTGCCGTAAGAGTGCGCAGCTCCGCGCTTGCGCGAGACCGTCGAGCACAAGCCAGTGCACTTGCTCTTCCGGGACCGTGTTTGATTTACCGCGCCTCACTACGTTCGGTGTGCTACGCACCGCGAAGAGCAAGCACACGCTCGCGCGCGGGTGCCGTAAGAGTGCCACCCCAACACTCGCCGGCTACGCCGGCGAGGGCGGGGAGAGCTTGCGAGGTGACAGCACAAGACCTTATTTACGTTTACGCCCCGAGCAACCCGAGGGTGTTCTAGCGCCTCACTACGTTCGGCACAACTGACTTCAATCGAGGAGCGATGTGTTCAAGCGCGCCTCGATAAAGGCTCAACGGTGAGGTGCCCAATAGCAGCCGAGCTGGCGGCTGCGCTCCACGCCAATAGGGCGAAGCCTTTTTTTTTTTGCTTGCGCGAAAAAACGGGCCCTTACTACGCTAGGCTAGTCGGTGCACAGAGGGAAAAACAGCCTGCCGGAAAAGCCCGGTACTCGTTTACCGGGCGAGCACCCCTAATCAATGGTTACGTGGAATAGCGGATTACTCGCAAAACTGAATCTGGGCGGAGAAGAGAACTTCCTGTACACCTCGGGTATCGCCTTGAGAGACTCCTCAAACATGAACCGAACACCGTGATAACGAACCGCGAGTGCGACTCGGACGGTAACCGCCGGTATTGTTTTAAAAGCGCGTCGTTTCTTACGCCCCAAAAAAGGTACGCAAAAGCGTTTGCGCGCTCTACGACCCGTCCTGTCACCAAAGGGCAACAGTACCGGAGGGCTCCTCCCTGAAAGGCATGAGGGGAAAGGAGGTTGTGCTTTTGGTTTCCGAGCGACGGTCTCCCCCATACCACTCCGCCCGTACGACCTGTACTCGCCACGAAGCGAAGCGAGTGGACCGGAGGACCGGAGGACCCGTAATAAAGGGGCGAGCGAGGAAACAAGCGTAGCACGCCAATACAATCAGTTTACCGCGGCTTCGCCGACCCGGAAGCGCGTTGGTCAGTGCGTGCTGGGCAAGAGCTTTCTACAGATCAGCGAATCTATCTGTTCTTTTGCCGTGGGCAAATGATGGCAAAAGCTGACTCCGCGTCCTGTCACCAAAGGGCAACAGTACCGGAGTGCGCTACGCGCCGTATGGCACGTTTATACACTCGAGGGGCGCGAAGATGAGGCACCCGAGTAGATGGGGTGTGAAAAGCAGAGCCAGCACCCTGAAGGTGTCAACGGATAGAAGGTGTCCACGTAATACACTTATGCATAATCGGGCCCGTAAAACGCACCCCGCCCGTTCCGGGCCGAAGGCCGTACGCTGGGAACGACCGTTGCCAGGGATTGATACAGGTACCGGCGAAACTTAGGCGGTTATACACACGGCTAAGCGGCAGAGAAGCCGTAATACTCTGTACAGGAGGAAGGTGCTAGCAGATGGTGCGAACGCCCACTTATAACGCTTGCTATGCCTCTGCACAGCTGTTCCCGAACGTGCCCAGGAGCGGGCGCCGACCCGACCCCTGCCCCGTTCGCCTCCCCTCCCTCCAGCGCTGGCGCGACTCCCCTCGCCCCCCTCCCCCCCCCGCCCCGAAGGGGTCGGGGTCGGGGCGGGGGAGCGATTGGCGTCCACTTTGTGGACTGCACTTCGGGGAGGAAAGGGGCGGGGTCGGCGAAAGCCTCCCCTCCCTCCAGCGCTTGCGCGACCCTTCGGGCGCCAGCAACGCTGGCGCCCTCCCCCCTTCGGGGACTCCAGCGCTTGGCGTCCACAAAGTGGACTGCACTCTTCCTGCCCTCCCCTCCAGCGCTTGCGCGACCCTTCGGGCGCCAGCAAAGCTGGCGCCCTCCCCCTTCGGGGGCCGGGGCCGGGGCCGGGGCCGGGGCCGGGGCCGGGGCCGGGGCGGGGTCTCGCGCAAGCGCGGGTCGGGGTTGGGGTTGGGGTTTGCGCGCTTCGCGCGCCCAACCCACTCCGCGTCCTCCGGCCTTTATCCCCCGGCATCGCCGGCGCGGAGTACGGTCGGGAGGGGAGGGGAGTCGCGCAAGCGCTGGAGGCGAGAGCAGTCGCGCGGCCGGTGCCGTCCACTCTTTGACTATGTTGAAGAGGTGAGCGATTAATGCCAATTTGGGAGGTGAAACCCCTTTGCGCAAATCACCTTTGTAAAGTGGACGGCGACTGCACCTACCTTTTAGTGTACTACGTCAATACTAAACTCAGGTTGACTACCATCAACGAGCTTTGCAATCTACTGCGCGCCGACCGAAGGTCGGCGCGAGAGGCTAGCAAATGACGGTAGTACCGCAAGCGGACAGTACCCGCGACCAGTATTGCAATTGCATTTGTATTCAAATTTGGTTTTTTTGCTTGCAAGCAAGTGTGCAAACCCCGGCTACGCCAGGTCGCCCATATTTGGTCTTGTAAGAGGAGACAGGCTCGTTAGAAGGTAGTGGTTACGGTTTCCCCGAGGGTCACAAACTTGCACAGATATAGATAACAGATTTGGGCTACGTCATAGCATATGCTCCAAGGGAACACGGCGGGGTGAGCGTATCAAACACCCATTTGCCTAAAAGAGCGAAGGCGCTATTGATGGTTAACGTGGGAGAACCTTTTTGGTTTTGTGAACCGGCCCGGTTTTCGACCCGGGCCCGCGGCGACGCGCCGAAAAGCCCAATAAGTTTAGAAGCACTTGCGCGGCCCGAGGGGCCGCAATGAGTGCTAGGTCTTTCCGTTCGCTCTGTTGTTTGCTCGCTCGCTACGCTCGCTCGCAAACCCAGAGGGGAAGTGAAGCTGGGCGCTTGGCACAAAGTGCAAATGCAAGGCGCGAGGAAGCCGTCC
>JBCCEG010000242.1:0-3110 GCA_039030455.1 Myxococcota bacterium
AGCTGGAACAGTCGGCACAAGCGGCTTTACGGCAGATCAAGCACAAGCGCTATGCCGCCGAGTTCGCCCAGCGGCCTGAGCGTAGAGACGCGATTAATCGCGTCTCTACGGGCGAAAAAAAACAAGTCATCGCCTTGGGGCCGGCCTTCGCCGGAAAACGTTTGGCCGCGGCGCATGAGCGAGTGGGGTGACAGATGAGGCGGTTGTGTGCCGTACCCCGCTCGCAAACCGCATGACCACTCGTTACGACACGAGCGACGCCGATCTCGAACAGGCGGCCGCCGCCCTGCGAGCGGGGAGGCTGGTGGCGTTTCCCACCGAAACCGTTTACGGCCTGGGGGCTTTGGGTTTAGACGAAGCGTGTCTCAAGCGTCTGTACGCGGGCAAGGGACGTCCCGGGAACAATCCCGTGATCCTCCACACGGCAACAACGCGGCAAGCACTGAGCTTAGTTAGATTATCCAACGAGGAGTCACGACTCCGCTTTGACCAGTTGGCAAAGCGGTTCTGGCCGGGCCCCTTGACACTCGTGTGTCGCAAGGCCGATCACATCCCCCAAGAGGCAACAGCCGGTTTGCCCAAGGTGGCCGTGCGCGTGCCAAAACATCCTGTCGCCAATCGACTGTTGCAATTGGTCGAAGCGCCTCTGGCCGCTCCCAGCGCCAATGTGTCAACGCGGCCCAGCGCCACGTGTCCCGAACATGTGTTGGCAACGCTGGAGAACAGGATTGACGGCATTGTCTGTGGCGGAAGCTGCGAGGGCGGCATGGAATCCACCGTAGTGGACATCAGTGACGAACACCCCGTCGTGCTACGCCCCGGCGCAATCACGCTCGACCAGCTGCGCGATGTCGTTCCCACTATACGGCAGCGGGACTCCATCCAACCCACCGCCACGCTCCCTTCTCCAGGCACACTAGGCAAGCATTACGCGCCTTCCATCCCGTCCATTCAACTCGTCGATCGCGCGCGACTGCGAAACGCATGGAACACGGACGCCGCTCTGCTGCTGACTGAAACAACGGCGACGGCATTGCGACGCGCCCTGGGGGCAAATCGCTCCGGCCCCACCGAGATTCTGTCGGATGAGCAAGTCGTTTACGCACAAGGCCTGTACGCCGCTTTGTATCGGCTGGAGCAATCGTGCCCCGACAGTCTTCTTATCGAACGGCCTCGCGCGACAAAAGACAGGGACAGTGGGCTGCAAACAGCGATTCTAGACCGCTTGCGCCGCGCTTGTCTGTGAAAGCGGACAAAGTCTTTCGCCGCTTCGATACAAAAAACACAAACACAATTTTTCATCCGTGTTAACACGTATAAATCTGTATTCTTCCTTGCTGCAAGATCATGTTTATTAAATTCTAATAAAAGTAACTCCTCAACCATATTGTTTTGTCCAACCCGACCGAAAAATCGCGCCTGAATGCGTGAAATTGGGTTCTAGCTCTTGATCCTCTACAAGTTGCCCCCATAGGTTGAACGAGAAGGCTGTCTTTGAAGAAGATTTTCTCATGATAAATGATACACTTGTGATCCTAACTTCAAGGCAATTTGGTAGAGGGTATTGCCCAGGACCATGATCGTAGTCAAGCGTATGGTCTATGACACGATTCGATCGCTCACGCATCGGGTTCCCTGTGTCATCATCGTCGGGCCAAACCAAATAGGAAAGACCACGGCACTCCAACACACAGGCCGATCGTCACTGGCTTTCACGTTGGCGAATAACTGGCATTACGAAAGAATTCACAAAGCGCCCGAAGCTTTTCTTTCTCGTTGCTACAAACCCGTCACCATCGACGAGGCTCAGCGTTCCCCCAAGCTTCTTGCTTCCCTCTCCAAATTGGCAAAATACGCTTCGCGGACACCGGGTCTTGTCCTGGCAAGCAGCTGCATCACGCCGTCGCTGCTGACGCAGGTAGCGGAACATAGTTCTTCCCTCGCTGTAGTTGACCTTGGGGGCTTACTGCTGTCCGAGGTGTGGCGCAGGCCCTGCTCCAAGCTGTGCGACATCATTGCACACGGTGATATCAAGCGCTTGCGCCACCTCAAGGTGACTTATACGGAAGAGGAACTCCTGCTTTCGTGCTTGACGGGCTCGTACCCCGAACCCGTGTTGAACCGGCTCGATCGCGCATTCTGCTCCCGTTGGCATTTAGCGCGCCTGCAAGCTTACGTGAACGAGGACATCAACCACCTTTTCCCCCAGATCGACAGGGCACGGTTTAGCCACACCATCCGTGCACTTGCCAAGGCAAGTGGTAGCACTTTCCACCCGGAAAGCCTCGACGTCTCCTCCAACAAAACGCCGCTGCCCGAACACCTTGAGCACATCGCTCTGTTAGAGGGGACGGGAATGTGGCGCACCGTGCCCGACATTTCGGTAGAGGACTCACCGACAACAACCTTGCGTTCGGGCTGGTTTCGTGACAGCGGATTGCTGTGCCACGTTCTGCGAATCCGCTCGGAGAGCGAGCTGCGTTCGCACGGGCATTTTGCTCACATATGGCGCTCGTTCGTCTGCGAGGAGCTTCTCAAAGGGTTCTCGGATCGATTGCTCCAAGTTCGTGCAACGAGCTGCTGGGAGAAAGCCGACGGTGCCGACTTGGTGCTGCACACCTCGTCCGAGAAAGTCGCCGTCGCGATTGAAGCCTCCCAGACAACACGGACACAAAAACGCGTCGCGGACGCTCTAGGGGATTTCGTGCGAGCACACACGTGCGGCTACGGGATTTTGATGAGCATGGGCCGTCGCGTGCGCAAACTAGGCACCGGTATTTTCGAAATTCCCGCCGGTTGCCTCTGACCAGGATTTTTGGATTTAGAGATTCACGGGATTGGTTTCGGCAGCGCAACCGTAGTCATGCTAATTCCAAGGAAGTATGTTTCTTATTGGCATGGTCCCCACTATCCGACAATCCCGTGAATCCCTAAATCCGAGTCAGGCAATGTCCGTGTGGCGACACTTACGCAAGGCGGTTTTGATCGATCACACTGCCCGCGCCCAGGTGACGTTTGCGGGCCCGGATCATCTTTCCCTACTCCATCGTCTTTCCACGCAAGCGTGCGACCGGATGCAACGGGGACAAAGCTGTCTCAACGCATTGCTG
>JBCCEG010000243.1:0-3109 GCA_039030455.1 Myxococcota bacterium
CAAAAAGTTTCTCGCTTCGCTCCAATACTTTTCGGGGACCCCGTTCGATACTTTCCAGGAAGGGAAAGCGGGGGGGGGTTTAGACCAAAACCTACAAAAAACCTCACCGAACCCTTTTTGGAAGGCCCCTGAGTTTACCCTCGTGAAAACGGGGGCGGGAATGACAAAACGTAGAGACGCGATTAATCGCGTCTCTACGTAGGGTGTCCTCGCCCTGTCATCCGTGTAGTCTGACAGGAGGAATCAGGATCATGCTCAAACCTCTAGCGGAAAATCTGTGGCACGCGGAGTTCGTTCGTTTAGGCCACGGCATGCAAACCCCTTGCCGGATGGTGGTCGCGCGTCTGCCCAACGGAGATCTCTGGCTGCACTCGCCCATTCCCATTGACGACGCGCTGGCGTCAACCCTGAAAACCCTAGGCCCCGTCCGACACATCGTCGCGCCCAATGCTTTTCACCACCTTTACCTGGCCGCGTGCGGCCAACGTTACCCACGGGCCTGCCTTTACGCGGCTCCGGGGCTGCCCAGGCGCCTGCCGTCGCTACCATTCGCGGCGACTTTGACCGATCAAGCGCCCCAGGCCTGGCACGGAGCCTTTGAGCAGTGCGTTGTGCAGGGCTTTCCATGGCCCTGGAGCGAAGTGGTATTCTTTCACCGCGCCACGGCAACGGTGATCGTGACCGACCTTGTTCTCAACGTGCACAAGCCAAAAGGATGGGTCACCTCCCTAATGTTCGGCATTGCGCGGGGCTATCGCGGCGTAACGCTCAGCCGATTTTGGCGCCGCGTGATGATGCCGGCCGATCGACGCGAAGCCACACGCAACGCGGCCGCGCGCGTGCTGGCATGGGACGCGCACCGGCTCGTCATGTCTCACGGAGAAATGACCCAACAACACGTTCGGACGTGGTTGCGCAAGGAACTGCACTGGGCGTTTTGAAAAAAGAAGGTTGCGCGCGGCGCGCGAACTTGCTAAGAGTATTGTGGAAGAGCAGAGAGGGCGTGTTTTGGCCTCTCAATCGTGTCTATGTAAAGGGAGAACAGCATGAAACGGATCGCTGTGTGGGTAGGATGTTTGGGATTGCTGATGACGCAGGTGGGTTGCCAAAACCGCGTCGCCAAGCTGGAGAAAATCGTTGCCGACTTAGAAGGCCGTATTAAAAAACTCGAAGCCCGCATCGCGCCAAAGCGCCCCAAGGAGCAAGACAAGCCCTACCCCATTCCTTTGTACACCGAAGCGGGCGACCCCAAGAAAAAGCATTGGAGTCCCGTGCTAGGGAACAAAAACGCCACGGTATCGGTGGTGATGTTCGCGGACTTGCAGTGCCCTTTCTGCGCGCGTTCGAACCCGCTGGCGTATGAGATCATCAAGGACCCCGTGCTCAAGGATCGCGTGAACGTGGTGTTCAAGCACTTCCCCCTGTCGTTCCACAAGGGCGCGAAACCGGCCGCTAAAGCCTCCCTGTCAGCCCACGGCCAAGAGATGTTCTGGCCGTTCCTCGACAAAATCTATGCGAATCAACGCGACCTCACCAAAAAGAACTTCGAGAAATGGATTCAAGAGGTAAAAAGCGCCGACGGCAAAAAAGGCAATCGCATTCAGCTGATCCGCGACTTGATCGACAAAGACGAACTCTACGAAGAAATCATTCAAGCAGACATGAAGGTAGGAATCAAAACCGCCAAAGTGGATGGAACCCCCTACATTCTGCTGGGTAAGCGAGAAGGCGACACGATTCAGGGTTGGAAACTGCCCCACGCCCAACGTTCGCTAGACGGCATCAAGAGTCTCATCAAGGAAAAGAAAATCCTTGATCTGAAAAAGCCCGCCGCGGGCGCGAAATAGCCACCGCTTGGCTTCGGTGGGTGCGATTGGAGAGACGCGATGAATCGCGTCTCTCCTCCCCCGGATCGGTCGTATGAATGCCAAGATCTGGATTCCCGCTTTCGCGGGAATGACAAAGAAGATCGGCGTTCGCATCGTATTAACCGCCGGCCCGCTGCTTTTAGGCGGGCTGTGGGGCTGCGCGAGCAAGCAGGCCAAAACCGGTCTGTCGGCACAAGACGCGCGCACCGGCTTTGCCAAGGCGCAAAGACTGTTGGACAAAAAGCGCTATAGCGAAGCCATTGAACAATTCGAACAAGTTAAACAGCAATTCCCCTATACCAAGTACGCCGCGCTAAGCGATTTGCGCATTGCCGACGCTCACTTTATGCAAAAGCAATGGGTTGAGGCCATGGACGCCTACGAGCTGTTTCTCAACTTTCACCCCCAGCATGAACAAGTGCCCCACGCTGCATTCCGCATGGCCAAGGCGGCGTTTTTAGCCATGCCCAAGCGATTTTTCTTACTGCCCGCGCCCCACCGTAAAGACCAAGCCGTCACCCATAAGGCGCTCGCGGCGCTCGACACGTTTCTCGCCCAATACAGCGACCGGGCGCTGCCCGCGCGCATGCAAGAGGCACGGCACATGAAGCAAGAAGTGGACGATCGCCTGGCCAAACACGCGCTAGCGGTTGGCGACTTTTACGCCAAGCGCAAAAAATGGCGTGGCGCCGCCGCGCGCTACGAACAAGCGGCTTTTGCCGATGCGCCAACGTCAATCGCAACAAAAGGGTTGCTGCGCTCGGCGCGCATTCAGCTAGAAAAACTCCAACAGCCCCATCGAGCGCGGCTGTTGCTGCTGCGGCTGTTACAGTTAGACCCCGAGTTGGCCGCGGCCGACCAAGCACGGCAGCTGCTGGCGCGAACAAGGGAGTAAGGGCGAAAAAGGACCAGGATTCATGGGATTTAATGGATTGTCGGATGTCGGAGAGTGGAGGCGATACCGATACCAATCCCAACAAATAAGTTTTCAAATTCGCCAACCCCTCAATCGTTTTTCGTTCCCATCCCTGCTTCCGCCTGAACTTTGGACACAAATCTGTCGCCCCCGTGGAAACGGGGGCCTAGACCAAAACGCTCGATCATTTTCCCTTGTCATCTCAGGACATGAGAAATACCCACTATATGGCCTGGATCCCCGCTTTCGGGGCTTTCAAAAAAGGTCGGCGCTCTGTTCTTCCAAGGAAAAACGGCTCGGACGCTCCACAGTGGATCCCTGCCCC
>JBCCEG010000244.1:0-3059 GCA_039030455.1 Myxococcota bacterium
GAGACAAGTTGTCCGAAGTCCTTTTTCTCTCACCCCTTTTCCCGCGCCGAACCTAGGCGGGCGGCAGTTTCTGGTCCCACGAGAGCCCCATCGCGGCCGTACGGGAGGAGTCTATCCTCCCACTGGCAACTCCACCCCCGACTCGACAACTCAAACCCATCCACGGAACCCACACGACTTTAAATCGGTCCTGATGAACGCACAGGGGGACATTACTAAAGAACTCCGACACTATTAAGACTCCACGTCTACAAGCCGACTACGCTAAACTAACGCGCGGGAGGGCGATGGTGAACATGGCTGAATCACAAGAACGGGATCTCATGCGACCCGAAGAGTCGCGGGAAGACGACAAGAGTCTAGAGCGCCAACTACGCCCCCAAGCGTTTGACGATTACGTGGGACAACGGCAACTGGTGGACAATGTTCGTGTATTTGCTCAAGCGGCCAAGCATCGCGGCGAGCCCATGGATCACGTGTTGCTGTCGGGGCCGCCGGGGTTGGGCAAAACCACGCTGGCGCACATCTTGGCGCATGAACTGGGGACGAATCTGACGGTCACTTCCGGTCCGGCGTTGGAAAAAAAAGGGGATCTTGCCGGTCTGCTCACCAGCCTGGGTCAAGGCGACATTTTGTTCATCGACGAGATCCACCGCCTGCATGCCGTGATTGAAGAAAATCTGTACCCGGCCATGGAGGACTTCCGCTTCGACGTGTTGATCGGCGAGGGGGCCCACGCGCGCAGTATCTCACTGCCCATCAAACCGTTCACCTTGGTGGGTGCCACCACCAAAACCAGTTTGCTCACATCACCGCTGCGCGATCGCTTTGGCTTTTGCGCGCGGCTGGAGTTTTATACCCCGTCGCAGCTGCAACGGATTGTGCAACGATCCGCGGACATTCTCGATATCACCATCGACGGACAGGGAGCCGGCGAAATCGCGCAACGCAGCCGGGGCACGCCGCGCATTGCCAACCGCCTGCTGCGGCGTGTCCGCGACTTTGCCCAAGTGCTGCACAAGGGCCGCATCGATCAGGGCGTGGCTCGTGATTCGCTGCGGCGGCTGGGTGTGGACGAACGCGGGCTAGACACAATGGATCGGAAGATTCTGCGACACCTGGTGGAAACATTCGAGGGTCGCGCCGTGGGGCTAGACACCATGGCCGCTGCTTTAGGCGAATCGGCCGCGAACGTGGAAGACGTTTACGAACCCTACCTCCTCCAACAGGGATTTTTGGTGCGCACGCCCAGGGGACGCATGGCAACAGCGGCCGCGTTTGCCCACCTGGGCAAGTCTTTGCCCGATCATTGCCAACAAAATCTGCCGCTGGCCGCAAAGTGAATCTGAAGGAGCACGACTGCCAGAAACTTTCTGAACCCCCTGTTTGTCGTCCTGACGAGCGGAGCGAGGAAGAATCTCCCCATGTGGCGCAACACGGGGAGATCCTTCGCACGCTGCCGAATGACAAAAAAGAGCAAGGGATGACCCACGACGCGCCAGCGATTACGGAATTCACCGTGCACAACGTGCGCAATTTGGCGCGCGTCCACATACAGCCGCACTCAAGCCTCAACATCTTTTGCGGCGACAACGCGCAAGGCAAAACCAACTTGCTCGAGACGCTATCGCTAGCCTGTTGTGGCAAACCGCTGCGGCCGGTGACCAGCACCGCCGAGCTCATCACCTTTGGCCAAGACGGTGGCAAGATTCACCTGCGTTGCGGCGGCGGTGTTCCTTTTGACATCGACGTTGCTCTACGCCCCAAGGGGAAGGTGCTGCGTTTAGGCGGCAAGGCATTGCGGCGCTTCGCTCAGCTGGCCGACAGGATCGCCGTCATCTCGTTCGTGCCCGATGACTTAGGCATCGTTTTGGGGTCGGCCTCGCACCGGCGCAAGGCCTTGGACCAATTGTGCGGCGGGCTGCTGCCCGCGTATGTGGACTGGTACCGCCGTTATGAGCGCGCGCTGATCGACCGGAATCGCCTGCTCAAGGAAGGCCGCGCGAGCCCCGCTCTCCGCGCGCCGTTCGATCACCTGCTGGCGCGAACCGGTGCTCATATCATCCACTTTCGGCTACGAGCGATGCGTGTTTGGCTGCCTTTGCTGCAACGCGTTTTCGATCGGATTACCGGCGGGAGCGTGCCCGTCCACATGGCGTATCAGTCCACGTTGCCAATCGACCCCGACACCATTCCCGAACCCGCCGCGCTGACTGAAACGTTCGCGGCGGCACTCCAACGGCATCGCGATGAAGAACAACGGCGCGGACTGACCCTGTGCGGCCCCCACTTGGAAGACATACGGCTTTTGCTGGCGGACAAACCGGCGCGGCAGGTGGCGTCGCGCGGTCAAGCGCGCGGCCTGGTGCTGGCGCTTAAACTGGCCCATCTGCGCGCCGTGGCCGAGAGCCGCGACTGCTGTCCGCTGTTGTTGCTAGACGACGTGATGGGTGAACTCGACCGCCATCACGCACAGCGGCTGCTGCAAACCTTGCAGCAGTGCGGTGCACAAGCATTCATGACAACCACCCACCTAGACCATGCCCCAGACATGCCGCATCGGCTTTTTTGGATACAGGGAGGAGAGGTCACCTTGCGCCAGTAAGAAACAGTTGGCCATAGGGGTTTCCGTGCTATCATTTCTCCAAGTTTTGTCTCAGAGCGTGTCCAAAAACGTCGCGGGTGACATAAATGGTTAGCAACACAATCACGCAACACCCTTTCTACTTCGTCCGCCATGGGCAGACAGAGTGCAATCGCAAGCGGGTCTTTACCGGTCGCGAAGATATCCCCATCAACGCCGAAGGGGTAAAACAAGCCCAAGCGGCGGGCCGATTGTTGCGTGGCCGTCCCATCGGATGGATCTGCTGCAGCCCGATGAAACGCGCGCGGCAAACGATGGTGGCCGTCCGCCAACAGCTAGACCGTGACCCACCCATTTCTTTCGAAAACGACCTGCGCGAGGTGTGCATGGGCGCCCTTGAGGGATATCCCGTGTGGGAACAGGGAGCGATGGCTCACTGGCTGGAAGGTAGAATCACCGTAACAGACGCGGAAAC
>JBCCEG010000245.1:0-3056 GCA_039030455.1 Myxococcota bacterium
AGAAAGGCAGGCGCACTCCAGGCGTGGACGGCCAACGGTGGTCCACGCCGGAAGCGAAAGTCAAAGCAGCTGCTAGGTTGGCCGAGAAAGGACATCGGGCTAAACCGTTGAAACGGGTGTACATCCCCAAATCAGACGGCAAGGGCCGACGTCCCCTAGGAATTCCCTGCATGCTTGATCGGGCGGGACAAACGCTCTACGCGCTGACATTGGATCCAGCCCCGGAAACGCGGGCGGGACGGAAACCGAGGAAAAACGGCACGCGGTGCCGTTGGATATTTCCTTCGGACTTTCCCGAGTCTCAAACCAATCCGGAACCAACTTTTAATGCGTCGGCCCTGCACATGCATACATACTGCTTGCACGCGGCTCTTTGAAGTTGCTATGCTTGGTTAAAGGAGCCAAAAAAGAGAGGGTCTTTTTCGGCGCCTGTGAAAAACCGCTTGAACAAAAGGAGCAAGGGAGCGACATGAAAATGAAACGCAAAGGAGCGTGGCTGGCCCTTTTAGGGGGCTTGAGTTGCTTGGGAATGGTGTTCGCGCAGGGGTGCACCGGCGGGGGTGCCGACAAACAAAAGGTCGCGCGACTAGAAGCCCGAGTGGCGGAGATTGAAAGCATTTTGGAGAAGGTCGGCCTCAAGCCCTCCTCCAAACCCGTCAAGGTTCCGGTGGCGAACAGCCCTATTTTGGGCGACAAAAACGCGACTGTTTCGGTGGTGGCCATTGTGGACATGGAATGCCCATTCTGCGGCAGGGTCAACCCCATGCTCAAGCAGTTGGTCGAGGACCCGCAACTGAAAGGCAAAGTCAACGTCGTGCTGAAACACTTCCCGCTCTCGTTTCACAAGGGAGCGACACCGGCGGCCAAGGCCTTCATCGCCGTTGGCGAGCAAAATCTCGATCTCGCCTGGAAGTTCCTAGACAAGATCTACGCCAACCAGAAACAGCTGCGCGTTGAGGAGAGCAAGCTAAAGGAATTCGCCAAAACGGCTAAGCTAGACGAAGCCATCGCAAAAAATATGCAAAAAGTGCGAAATATCTACCTGCGGGAAAACCTCTTCAAAAATTGGGTTAAGCAGCTTGGGGGCGATACGGAAGCTTTCGTGAAGGCGCTTAAGGACAACGATAAAAAATACCACGACGTCATCCAGCGCGACATGCAACTCTCCATTAAAGAGGTCAAGCTGGAGGGAACACCAACCCTGCTGGTGGGTAAGCGCGAGGGAGATACAATCACGGCATGGAAACTGCAAGGGGTCTCCGTGGACGCGGTCAAGGACATGATCCAGAAGAAAAGCCTGCTGAAACTGCCTGCCGCGGGCAAAAAGGACGGCAAGAACAAAGAGTAAGCGCGAACGCGGTTCGCGTCCGTTCGACCGGTTCGCTAGCAGAGGGAATGCCCCACTGCCGGCGAACCGGTTTTTTTGTCTGTGGATTTTCGCCCTCGGGGACTTCCAAAAAGTCTTCGACAAGACATTTCCTGGGATCGGTCGATCGAATTTGAAGGTCTGGATCCCCGCTGGAGCCTGCCCTCCGTGAAAACGAGGGGCGGGGATGACAAATCGAGGGAATCCGCTTCGCAAGTGGACGAAAGCGCGAATCCAATGGAAAGCGAAGCCTCCTTTCCGTCACCCGCGCGACCAGGGCCCCTGGAAAGTATCGAACGGGGTCCCCGAAAAGTATTGGAGCGAAGCGAGAAACTTTTTGGGGCAAAGCGAAGTGAGAACTTTTCAGGGAAGGGGAAACGGGGATCCAGATCGTGAAATCCGATTGACAGATCCGGGGATACGTTGTGCGAGGGATTTTTTGGAAGGTCCCGCAGACCCGGGTCGCGGCCGGAGGTTTCGATGACTCGAAATGTTGTAGAGAGGACAAAGGGTGTGGCAAACAAGGGGCCTTCGGCCCCCCGGTTCATCGTTGGCAGGAGGGTCAAGGCGGCTTTTTTTTGGTGCGTCTGCGGCTTGTTTGCCCTGCTGGCCGGCTACCAAACCCACAAGCGACTGCAGGCAAATCGCCTGCGCGCTCGGGCGCATATGCGGCCGCTGGTGCGTTCCGCCGAAGCGCCGTTGGTGACCGCGCGGCAATGGCCCGGCGAGGGCCAAGTAGCCTTGGCGCCCCAAGAGGGCAAATGGGCGTTGGTCCACTTTTGGGCCACGTGGTGTGCCGTGTGCCGCGCTGAAATGCCGTCGCTGCGGCATTTGCAAACGCGCTTGGGGAATCAATTGACCGTGCTGGCCGTTGCGGTAGATGCGGACACAAGCAGCATGGAGGAGTTTTTTGCGGATTCACGGCCTTCCATGCGGATTCTGTTGGACCCAAAGCGCCAGGCCTCGGACCGATATGGCGTGCGGCGGTTCCCCGAAAGTTTTCTTGTGTCGCCCCAGGGCCGGATCCGAGTGCGTTTTAGCGGGCCGCGGGACTGGTCTTCTGCGCTTGCCGCGGGGTATCTTCAAGATGTCATGCGGCAGTGAGTTGTTTTGGTGAATCATTTGAGGAGGGAGTGTGATGGAGGAAGTTCATATCAACGCAACGTTCGACACCCCGGCGACAGCTGCCTTGGCGGCGCAATCCATCAACAGCTGGTTTGCTTGGATGGCCAAGGGGTCGCCCGAAGAAGCTCCCGAGCCGTTCGAGGATTTTGGCCTGGCGCGCGAGGACTATCCGCTGGAAGATGGTGACGCCGTTGCGTGGGATGACATTGCCGAGGCTGGGGCTAGCGGCGGTTGTGTCTGTTTGTGTTGGTCGGGCCCGCTTGGCGCCGTGGATACCCTGCAAGAGCTGCTAGAGGCCCTTGGCGCCTATGACGTGCGCATTGGCAACGAAGAGGAAGAAGACGAGTCCTAAAAGTGGCTCTATCTTGTCATCCGGCAGCGCAGCGAAGGATCTCCCCACATTGCCACCCACTTTGCCCCGTGCACCTTCCTCTCCGGCGGCGACGGCTTTTATGACATGGAACGCTTCGGCAACCGCAAGCTCTCTTGGCTCAAACGCTTTCTCCCCCTACAAAAACGGCATCCCTTCCCATGACACCTTTGCCCGCGTTTTGGCCATGCTCGA
>JBCCEG010000246.1:0-3047 GCA_039030455.1 Myxococcota bacterium
CACTCGAGAAATCATCAAGGCCTCTTTCACTTCACGCCTCAGGAGATTGGAGTCTCTGGCGACGATGCGGGCTCCAGAGAACCCAGGGGTACAGTCGGCTTGCGTGGCCTCGATCAGTTTCTACGCTCGGCCCTGCGTCTGGTTTTTTTTCAGTAATTTTTTTTTCTCGAAAAAATAAATAACTTCACAAATATTCTGGTTACAGTGACCTTTGAACGATTGACACGGTTCGATTCCCCGATGGGCTTGGGTAGGTCGACGGGGTGTGAAAAGAACCGCCGCGCTGGGGCGGACGCGCAAACCGCAGTCCATTTGACGATCCACTAGTAAATGCGCTACGCCACAAGTCGAGCGAACCAGTGATTTCCCCCACCACGGGTGTGCCTACCTGGGTGCGCTCTTGTGGGCTTGAGCGAGGCACAGCTCAGTGGTGGCTGCGCGAGTGTACCGTCCCTCGCCGTAGGAACGTTCCCACCAAACGAACTGCCGTCGCGCGCAAGCGCGCGACTGAAGTTCGTTTGTATACTCGACAAGCTAAGGGAGTGCACTGAACCAAAGTGTCGTTTTGTGTGCACTCGTCCACTGGCAACCCACAGGCCACATGGGGTGAGCTAAGCGAACCATGACCCTTTAGCAGCGACCCTTTGGCTGGACCTTTAGCAGCCACTGAGTTGGTAAGCTTCGCTCACCGGTCAGGTAAGCTGAGCTCACCCCTGGTGCTTGGTTCCTTGGTTGGTTCCCTGGTGCTTGGTTCCTTGGTTGGTTCCCTTAGCTGGTTTGGCACGCGCGCAAGCGCGCCCGGACCCTTTAGCAGCGACCGTGGACCCCAGCGAAAGCTGCACTAGCCAAGGGAACCTCGTTTACGGCGCCCCAGCGCCAGGGAAGAAAGCTAGACACAAGCATGTAATTCTTTATGCAAACACCCCCCCCCAAGCCCGACCCACACTGGTCGGCGCCCCTCGTTCGGCTGTCATGGCCGAGTGCTCAAGTCAGTAAAAATACCAACACCTGGTTTACCTACACCGCTTTTACGTAACATATGTCGCTCAACAGACGACCTAGGCAGTATATCGGAGGGTACGGGGGTAGACGAGGGAGCCAATCAATCGCCCAAGTCATCCTGCATAAGTCATTTAGTAATGTGCGGGTTTTTATCTACTCACAAATCCAGCCGACTGTCATATAAATCCTCCCGTATAAATTCTGGGATCTTGGTCGGGCGACCCTTAGAGGGGAGGTCCAACAAGGTCTGCAGCTGGTTCAGCCAAAGGGTCGCTGCTAAAGCGGTCCAGGGTGGCTGCAACCAGCTCAGCTGCTAAAGCGGTCGCTGCAAACGGTCAAGCGTAAGGGTCCGGGCGCGCTTGCGCGCGTACCAAACCAGCTGAGCGAACCGGTTCTGGTCCGAAGGACCGAACCAAGCGCAAGCTTAGGTTTCCAGCGTTTTGTAACCAGCTGCAAATAAGCGCAAGCGCGAACGCTGAGCTGGCGCGAGTGCGTCCTGGTCGGGGAAGAGGCGCACTGGTCAACTGCGCGCGCCCCCAGGCCCCAGCACCAGCCGTTTGAGCCAAGCGAAAACAATGGCGGTTGCGCGGGTACGGTTCCCATCTACACGGGTCTTTCGATGCTGGTTCGCTTGGCTCACCGTCAGGCTTCATGGTTTGTTGCAGCTTCGTACAACCCATAGATTACATGGTGCTTGCACACACCAGGTTTACCTTCACCGTTTGCAGCGACCGTGGACACCTTTTTTCTGATCTAATTAATCAATATTGAACGAGCGTAGCGAGTTTAGATGCTTTTACGTAAAAGCTAGTAACAGGCGCCATGTCCACCGGCTGGGTCTGGGCATACAGCCAAATTGTCGATCGTCGCGCCCCGCCAACCTAGTGGCATATCACGATCCAGCTAAGGGAGTCGTCAGTGCTATAATGTCGCCTTTGTATGCAGCTTCGCTGGAATGTGATTTTTTACTGTCAAATCTTCTATACCACTGGTGCTGCACAAACTGGTGTTAGTTCGCTTGGCTCACTCCTGACCTACCACAGAGCCTCTTTACACCATTACGCCTTTAATTTGAAGTGCGCGTTCCTTTCCTAAGGCTGCCCGGGGTTGGTTCGCTTGGCTGGTGGGCCCCCGCAAGGGGTGAGCGAAGCGAACCAACACATAAGATTCAAGGAGATTATGCCTAAGGTCGGTGTGTGCAAGCACCATGTAACGGCGCGTCCCCGATCAAGAGTGAGCGGGTGATTCGAACACCCGTAGGTCTATGATGGGCCCGGTGGCGAACATAGTCAAATGCCCCAAGGGTGTATTCCCTCGCCCCATGTCGGTAGAGCCTTCTCACGATACCCTCGGGTGACCAACCCAGGCGCTCGCGGATGCAGATTTCGCCGAAGGTTAATCAGTCCCCGAAGGGGGTGGCATAGATCCGCAGTCACATGGGCGTGGGCGCGCAGCTCTACGGGGACCGTCACAATATAACACGCCTATCTTGTTGAGAACAATAGAGGCGTAGCCAATGAGTGATCGGAACATTACTATAATATAGGCTCTGCCGACAACCAAATATAGCAACAGCCTCTTTTGATATACCTAAGTACGCCATATTAGGTCGGTACGCCCGCGAAGCGCGCGCCCAAGCTCACGGCCACCTGTGTGCGCCGAACCACAGCGCCCCCCTGGTTCGGGGGCAAGACCATCTCGCCGAACTTCGCCTTAGAGCTTTTGCCGCGGCAACGCGCCGTCGTTCTTCGAAAGCGCGCTATGAAAATAATAACACAGGCCGGACCTGTTCCCGGGGCGTACGGTCGGTGACGTAGGTTCGCGTACTGGTGTGAGGTCGGTGCGAACTTACAACTTTCAGCCTATAAGATTTTTGCTAGCATAGCCTTAAGCGGTGGTAGGATAGGTCTCTGGGACGGTCGAGCTATTGACTACTAGCTCTTTTGGTGCTCGCTCGCTACGCTCGCTCGCACCCCACCACACAGCGGGTTAAACAAAGGTGTTTTTTAAAACAACCGTGTGGTAAAACGGGTAGGGGGTGGGGG
>JBCCEG010000247.1:0-3038 GCA_039030455.1 Myxococcota bacterium
CCGCGAAACTGATGGCCCCGGCCAAGGGACAGCTCCGCATCATCGCCGGGGAGTTCGGCGGCCGGTCGATCGCCGTGCCGCCCGGCGAGCGTGCGCGACCCACCGGGGCGCGGGTGCGCGAGGCGCTGTTCAGCATCCTGGAGAACCGGTCACCAGGGATCCCGGGAAGCCAAGTCCTGGATGCCTGTGCGGGCTCCGGCGCGCTCGGGTTCGAGGCGCTGTCGCGCGGCGCGGCACAGGTGACCTTCCTCGACACCGATCGCAAGGCCGTCGAGACCATCGAAGAGTCGGCGCACGCGCTCGGCGTGGCAGACCGGATCTCGGCCCGGCGCGGCGATGCCTGCCGCCCGCCCCGCGCCCCGGCGGGTCCCGTCGACCTGGTCTTGCTTGACCCGCCCTACGACAGTGACGTGGCCGAGTTCGCGCCCAACGCGCTGGCCGGCGCGAGCTGGATCGAGGGCGACACGCTGGTGGTGATCGAGACGCGCAAGAACCGGCCGGTCATACCCGGCACGGGCTTCGCGGTCGCCGACCAGCGCGACTATGGCGATACATCTTTGTTTTTATTGCAACTTTTAGGGTAGGGCCCGGGCCCGTTTCCGGCCCTACCGGCGGCCGAACAGCCGCTCGATATCGCCGATCTTGAGCTCCACATAGGTCGGGCGGCCGTGGTTGCACTGCCCGGCGTGGGGCGTGACCTCCATCTCGCGCAGCAGCGCGTTCATCTCGTCGCGGTTCAGCCGGCGGCCGGCGCGTACGCTGCCGTGGCACGCCATGGTGCTGCACACGTCATCGAGACGTTCCTTCAGCGCGTGGGCCGCGCCGAGCTCGAGCAGGTCGTCGGCAAGATCACGGACCAGTCCGGCCACATCGGCCTGGCCGAGCAGTGCCGGTACTTCCCGCACCACGACCGCGCCGGAGCCGAACGCTTCCAGGACAAGGCCCAGCTCGGCGAGCTCCTCGGCCCGCGCCGCGAGGGCGGTGGCGGCCGCATCCTCGAGCTCGACGACTTCAGGCAGCAACAGCCCCTGGCGCGACACCCCGCCGTCCTCGAGCGCCGCCTTCATGCGCTCGTAGACCAGGCGTTCGTGGGCCGCATGCTGGTCGACGATGACCAGCCCGTCCCCGGTCTGGGCGACGATGTAGGTCTCGTGGACCTGTGCCTGGGCGGCGCCGAGCGGATAGGCCTGGGCGGCCTCCTCGACCGGCAGGGGCGCGACCGGGGCCGCCGCGGCGGCGGGTGCGGCCTTCCTTTTGGGTATCTTTAAGCAGTTGCTCATTCTGTACCACAGGTGCGCCCCTATTTCTATTTCTTAGCCAACTCTTCACCTCGCCTTTTCTCCTGATGCATAGCGCATTTACAATGGAAGTGTAGACCGCATTTTCAGGCTATGTTGTGGAGAGCTGTACTGTACAGTATATAATAGCCAATCGCTCACATCATTGTCTCTGAACATGCATGGGCTTCATGCATGCTTTTCTTCAGTGCTGAATGCATCAATCAGAGTTCAAACAAAGATTCGCTTCAGGGTACACTTATTTTTTACTGTCATACTTGATATATTTTCTTGAAAGGTTTTTTGAGACTGAGAATAAACAGAGCAAAAAGAGAAGGGGAACAAAAGACGGACAAAAGAAAAAGAGAGAACCCAACTGATGATGCTGTTGACAGCGAAACGTTTTGGATGCTCTCTTTTTCTTTCGTCCTTCCTTTGTTCTTCTTCTCTTTTCTTTCTGTTTACTCCTGTCTCAAAAAAACTTTCAAGAAGATATATAGATTTCAAATATTTTCCGAAATGAATGCTCACTTGCTTGCTTTCATCTTCCCACTGGCTGGCACTCCTTAAAATGCCATTGTTCCATGCTTGTTGAGCTGGAATATCTCGAGTCGCTGTTGCATCTGCTCCAGACCTTTCCTTCTTTCTTAGTTGATCCTACCACTGTGTATGGGAGTGTCATTTTCTTTGCATAGCAATGCCAGTCACATTATACAAAGTTTGTGATTTGCAGGACTGGCTTTGCGCCCGCAAACCTCTGTGCCTGCCGGAATCAGTCCAACCAGCATAGAATCAGTATAGGACGGCGGCATCTTGGAAATATCGCACTAGTAGGCACTTCGTGTATCTCGGGTGTCTGCTGTTGAAGCATTCCAAATGCAGGAGTAAGTTTTGCTGATCATCAAGAGACAATCTCACACCAACTACATCCGATATGATGAGCAAGTAGTTTTCTGTTGAAGAGACCACTTCTGCGAGGTAAAAGACAATGGTAAAATGTGAAAACATGCAAGTATTACACTTCAAGCAAAATAATAATATTGGGCTTATTTTTAACTCTAGTACTTCTCCACTTCTTCACAACTACGGCCTCTTCACTACAATCAAGAACTACTCAGAAAATCTTCAAATATTTATTTCTCAATATTTCGGCCCTAGGCCGTTTTCAAGAGTGAGGGCTTAGTTACTTGACATAAAGCACCATAGCTTCTGAACTTCTGGTGCAGTTCTCGCTCTGCTCCTTGAGCACTGAGCACTCTCCGAGCCCTGTAGAGGTTCTCCTTTTGTAAATTTTTGGTTTACGTCAAACTTTAGCAAAGTAGCATGACTACACGATCAAGAAAGCGAAGCTGTTCGTGGCGACCAACATTCAACAATGGGCTATGCTCCAAGCAGTTCACTTGTCACGTGACGAGCTTTTGTTGGTCACGGCATATGCGCATAGCGGCATCGCGGTGCTGCCTTGATTTAGTTTGAGCTCTTTGTTACGATGCTAGGCACGTGAGTTGAGCCTTTAGTGCCACCTGCAGCCCGAGCCGCGGTGACCCGTGACAGCAAGCAAAAACAGCCTTTGGTCTTTTTCCAGTTTGTACTGCAGAAGGATGGTTTTGGTTTTAGCGATCACGAAGTTACGTAGTTTCGAGCAGCCGAGCTAATGTGACCTCGCTTGATGGAGAAATTGTTGAAGCATTGAAAGCAAACGTCACGAAGTGGCTTTCCAGTGCGTAAATTTCTCATTGTGAGATTCTGATGGTGTTAGCG
>JBCCEG010000248.1:0-3029 GCA_039030455.1 Myxococcota bacterium
GCCAAGGCCTTGGACCTCTTGCGCTGGTCCCTGGGAGGACTGGTGGGCGACATGGACAAGGCCGGCGGCGCACTGGAAAAACACGGCGACTCTCTCATCCACGCTGCCGAGTTCGGCAAGGCGATTGGGGTTGTCTTGGCCGGGGTCGCCGGAGGAATCGGCGTCTGCCTGGCTCTGGCCGTTGACGCGATCGGCCTGTTCGTCGCGGCCGTCACGGCCGCCCTTCGCGGATTGACTTACGGGATCGAGCGCCTCGTGCACTGCTGGAACGTTTTCCGCGACAGCTCCCTGGGAACATGGTTGCTGGGAGCCAGACCAAAAGCGCCGAGGCAACACTTTTTAATCAACGGCATCCAAGACTTCCACGCCGCCTTTCCCCAACAACGCGCCATCGCCGCTCAAACCATGTCGTTGCTCCCCGCCTCGTCCGACCCGCTCTTGGCCCAAATCGCGGAGCGACAGCCTGAAGCCAAGATCCTGCCCGTGAACCCCCTGCGCGACTTGATCGGCTCCGCCGGTCTCAATCACATGGCCGCCCTCGCGCGCGGGCACGCCGGTGGCGGACCGGATCGAAGCGAACCCGAGCACGCCCAACAGACCGCGCGCGTCTCGGAAATGCTGAGCCAAACCTTGCGCGAATTCACCGCCGCCCGCGCCGCCCCCACACAAATGCCACCCATTCAATTGATGGTGGACGGCCGCAAGATGGCCGAGGTGGTCAACGCTCACAACCTCCGAACCGCCCGCCATCATGGAGAACAAGGATAAACATGAATTATGGATTATTAATTATGAATTATGAGTGCTTAAAAATGATGGAAAAAGAAATTCATAATTCATAATTAATAATTCATAATTGGAGAAGCCGTGCCGCTAGGACTTTCCACCAATTCTTTCTCCCTCGCAAGCAGCGTCGGCATCAACCTTTCCCGCCTCATCCTCAAGATCACTCTCGTCAACGTGGACGAAGGCAAAACCCTCAAGGTCATGCTCAACCCCCAAACCATCACCAAGGGGCCGATGCAAGCCACCTACACCCAGCATGCCGTTGCGTTGCAATCCCATCCCCTGTTGCAATACCAGCACTCCGGCGGGGTGCAATGGAACATGCGGCTGTACTTGCACGCAAACACCTCCGGCGGGCAAAGTTTTCTCAATCTGCTGCCCTTGAGTCGGAATATTAGCAAGGACGCCGCTTTTTTAGAGAGCTTGGTCTATCCCCTGGCCGCCTCCGGCACGGTCAATCGTCGTCCACCCGTGGTGCGTTTCGTCATCCCCGGCTGGGTCAATCAAAAGGTCGTTGTCACCTCCGTGAGCACCGTCTACAAGAAGTTCGACCCCTTGATGCGGCTCCATATCGCCACCGTGGACGTCGCCATGGTCGAGCTCGCCGACAAGCCTCTCACCTGCGCTTACATCCGCAAGCACGGTGCCTCGGGCCGGCCGGGGCTGCTAGGCCCCCTGCTCGATGCAACCGGCCCCGTCGGCGACGCCGTGGAAAATGTCACCAAGTGGATTTGATTGTGAATTATGGATTATTAATTATGAGTGCTTAAATGCTTTGGTTAAAGAAATATTTCGATCACCAATGATATCTCATAATTTATAATTGGAGGAAAAGTGCCCGCGCCGATTCAACCCGATAGTCGCTACGCGCGAGCCGAACGCAAGCGGTTGCCCGACGGCACGGTCATCCTCGATCCGCATTCACGGCGGCGCTTGGACGTCGCCGACTTTCCCGACCGCGTTCTCCACGTCACGGCGCAACCGGGCGACACCGTCTTTACGTTGGCCGATCGCCTCTACGGCTCTTCGCGCTTGTATTGGGTCGTCTGTGAGTGCATCCACCAAGACAACCCTTTTCCGCCCCTAACTCCAGGCGCCCAGCTCGTTGTTATCCATCCACAAGCCCTGCGCGAGGGGGTGTTGCGGGGGGGATGAGCACTCAAGGCCGACGACTCCCCTCTCGCACATCCCTGTTAGGCCGGGACAAGCTTCGAGACACCATTCCCCCGCGCCCGCGCAAGGCTCAAACAGGCGGCCTGCCCAATCCACCCTCCTCATCGCTCCAGGTGGACGAACCCACCTGGCCTAACCCCACCCTTGCGCGGTGCGGGCGCTCAACGCTACACTAAAAGCAAGGGAGAGAAGAGAAAGCCATGTTGTGCAAGCCAAACACGCCGCGCGGGCAACAAGCAAGCGCCAAACGGCCCCGCAAGCCCGTCGAGAAAGCCGACAAGGGCGCGCGGAAAAGCATGTTGGCGCGCTTCCGTGACAGTTTGCGAGAGAACCACCTACCGGCTTGGTCGCCGGCACGGTAAAGGAGAACGAGATGGAACAGATCTTGCGCTTGCACATTGAAAAGTTGCCCGAGGGGGTCTACCTGGCCACGTCAAAAGACGTGCAAGGCCTTGTCGCGCAAGGCCGAACCGTGGCCGAAACCATTGACATTGCCCGCGACGTCGCTCGGAAAATCCTAGAAACCCGCCGCGAACACGACGATTGCCCCCGGCTGCGGACGGTCGGCGATGTGTGGGACGGTCCCGTGGTCATCGGCGCTTAGCTCGCGTCATGGGGCAGCTTGCCGGTTTTCGCCACCGCGAAGTTGTCAAGCGGCTGAAGCGACATGGTTTTTTCTACAAGCGCCAAGCGGCTGGGAGTCATGAAGTGTGGCACAACGCCGCGACCAAACACTGCGTGACCATTCCCAATCACCCCGGCGACATCCCCGAAGGGACCCTACGGACCATTCTTCGGCAAGCGGGGCTTTCACCAAAACAGTTTTTACAAACCCGCTAACTCCGCCATGCTAAACTAGCTTCGTTTGCTGCTTCCCTCTCCCTTCCTTTTTAGATTCCCGCTTTCGCGGGAATGGCAAAAGAGAGAAATTCCCCCTCCCCTTCTCCCTGTTAAACGAAAACGAGGTCCGATGCGATGCAAAACCCCTCCTTGATTCCGGCCGGACTCTTCACGGCGACACTGCGAACGAGCACCGGCCGCCCCGCGCCGGGCAAGCCGGTCGCGGCCGC
>JBCCEG010000249.1:0-3027 GCA_039030455.1 Myxococcota bacterium
CCCTGCCCCTGCTCGGGGGCAGGGGTGACAACCTTTCGCAGGGATGACAGGGTGGGGGGATCCGCATTAGAACTGCTTGAAAACGCACGTTCGACAAAAAATAATACATTTTTTCTGTCATTCCTGCGAAAGCAGGAATCCATGGAAAAAGTGCCAAAAAGCGGATCCAATGGGTTTTTGGAAGTCCCCGAAAGCAGGAATCCAGAAAACAAGGGAGTGGCGAATGCACGAGGGGTTGTCGATTTTGTAACATTATTTTTTGGTATTGGTATCACTCCGTTGGCGGTTGTGCTTAGGGGTTAGCCTCGCACGACACCTTTGGGCTCGTGTCATCGGGTTTCGAGCCTTATTTCTTATCGCACCGAGACAGTAGCAATCGGGAATTGGTCCGTCCCGAGCATGATCCATTGCTAGCATGCGTTCCTCCTGTGCGACTTCGTGTCGCACGTGCTCGATCAACCAATACACCCAGCCCGAGTCGTCCAACAGGGGAGTCTGCTGAATTTATGAATAATTAATGGTTCATGATTCCTTCGCCAGGCTCTGTGCCTTGGCCGCCGTGATGGCGCACATTTGCACGATTGACTCCACCGAAGCGTGCAGCTGGCATACGTCGACAGCGGCGGTTAGCCCTGACAGGATAGGCCCTACCGCCTCGCACGAGGTCAATTTATCTAATAACTTGTAGGCTACATTGGCCGTGTCTAGATTTGGGCAGACCAACACGTTGGCGTTTTGCTTCAGGTGGCAAAAGGGAAAATGGGCGGCGCGCTTGTCCTCGTCGAGTGCCACATCCGCCTGCATTTCCCCATCGATTTCCAAAGCGGGGCGCATGCGTCGGACAATCTCTAGCGCCTCGGCCGCGCGTCGACAGCTGCCGTGGCGACACGAGCCAAAGTTCGAGAAAGAAAGAAGCGCCACGCGCGGTCGAATGCCAAAGTTGCGCTTGACGCTGTCGGCGGTTTGGATTGCGATCTGCGCCAGCTCTTGCGCGCTGGGCTCGATGTTGAGCGTGGTGTCGCTGAGGAACTTGACCCCCTCTGGGAACACCAGCAGATACATGCCCAAGGCACGCGCGCCCTCTCGTGTGTCAAAGCACTGCAAGATGGGCCGGACAGCGTCGGTGTAAGGTTGTGTGACACCGGTCAGCAATCCATCCGCCTGGGCACCGCGCACCATCATGATCCCTTGGTAGTCGCGAGAACGGAGCAACTGTCGCGCTTGCGTTTGCGTCATGCCCTTGCGCGCCCGTAATTGCAGCAGAGCTTCCACCATCTCGTCCATCTTCTCGTCGCCTGGGTGATCCAGGATGGGCACCGACGGGAGAGAAAGCCCATGTTGCTCCGCGCATGCGTGAATGCGGTCGGGATCGCCCAACAGGATGGGTTCGGCAATCCCTTCCTGCGTGATAATGCGCACCGACTGCAAAATGCGTTCGCTGTCTCCCTCGGGGAAAACGATGCGCATGCGGCGCGAGCGTGCTCGCAGATAGACAAAGTGCAGCGCGTTGCGCGCGGGGCTTATGCGCCGTTTAAGAGAGTCTCTATACCGTTCCTCGTCGCGCAGCGGCCGTCGCGCGACTCCCGTGGCGGTTGCCGCTTGGGCCACCGCCGGCGCCACGCGCGGGAGAACGCGTGGGTCGAACGGCTTGGGCAAAATGTACTCGGGGCCGAATGTAAAGGAACCGTTGCCGTAGGCCAACCGGACGGTTTCAGGCACTTCTTCCTTGGCCAACGCGGCCACGGCACGCGCGGCGGCGATTTTCATTTCTTGATTAATGTGGCGCGCGCGAACGTCTAGCGCGCCGCGGAAGAGAAAGGGGAAGCCCAGCACGTTGTTGACTTGGTTGGGACAGTCGCTGCGGCCGGTGGCCACAACGGCGTCGGAGCGTGCTTGTTTGGCGGCATGGTAGTCGATTTCGGGGTCCGGGTTCGCCAGCGCGAAAATGATAGGGCTTTCGGCCATGGCGCGAACCATGTCTTGGGTGACCACGTTAGCCGCCGACAGGCCTAAAAAGACGTCCGCGCCGTCCATGATCTCCGCTAGGGTTCGTTTAGACGTTTCGCGCAGAAAGGGAGCGTGTGTTTCATTTAACCCTGCCGTGCGTCCCTGATACAAAACGCCGCCCTGATCGGCCACCAGCACATTGTCCGGCCGCACGCCCAAGCTAGTGAAAAACCGCATGGTGGCTTGCGCCGCCGCGCCCGCGCCGCACACGGCCACGCGGATCTGTGCAATGTCCTTGCCGGTGAGCTCCAGCGCGTTGAGGAGCGCGGCGCCGACAATAATGGCCGTGCCGTGTTGATCGTCGTGGAACACGGGAATATCCAGCCTTTTGGCGAGTTCTTGTTCGATGGCAAAGCACTCGGGGGCCTTAATGTCCTCTAGGTTGATGCCGCCGAACGTGGGTGCGATGGCCGCGACCGTTTCAACAAAGCGTTTGGGGTCCGTTTGGTTCACCTCAATGTCAAAGACATCGATATCGGCGAATTTTTTAAAGAGCACGGCCTTGCCCTCCATCACCGGCTTGGCCGCTTGCGGCCCTACGTCACCCAGTCCCAGCACGGCGGTTCCGTTGGTAACCACCGCCACCAGGTTGCCCTTGCTGGTGTAGTTGTAGACGTCGTCGGGGCGTTGCTTAACGGCCAGGATAGGAGCGGCGACACCGGGGGTGTAGGCCAGCGAGAGCTCGCGTGCCGTCTCGCAGGGTTTGGCGGGGACGACGCTCAGTTTGCCCGGCCGCGGCCTGCGATGGTAGCGTAGCGCGTCTTGTTCCATGCTCATGCAACGTTCCTCCTCAGACTGTCCCAAAGCTGCTGCGCTTCCCACCCCAGGCTCGCCTCGGCTTCGTTAAAAATCTTCTCAAAATGCTCATTTATCTCAAATAAATCCGACATTCCGCACATGCGTTCGCACAGGAGTTTTGATTTTGCATAATTTTTTATACCGTCTTATGAAAACTTTTACTTTTTACCGTCATTCTATCTTCTCTTTCTTCATCTTGGCAAGCAGTTTTTGTCCCGTTCG
>JBCCEG010000250.1:0-3018 GCA_039030455.1 Myxococcota bacterium
CGCAGCGGTTACAGGCGTTCGTGCTGGCGAGTCTGAGTTATTTTGACGTATCCAAGCAGGACCCCGAGCGAGTCTATCAGGCCTTTGTATTGGGGCTGTTGGTACACCTGGAACACGATTACCGCCTACGCTCCGAACGCGAAACGGGGGAAGGAAGGGCGGACGTGCTGTTGTTCCCCAAACACCCGGACAAGCCGGGCATTATCCTAGAACGCGAATTCTGTTTAAGGGAACTGACTTGAGTCGCTTGTAGTCTGGTTTTAGCCGTGTTTTGCCTGAGTGGCCTTGTCAAAGCGGCCTCCTTGTGATCTTCTGGCTTTATCACCCAAAACCTTGATCAGAAGGCCCCCGATGATTCTAGAAGAAATCTTTTGCCCTGTCGATGACTTTTGCCGCGTTTTTGTTCCGAAGTGGCGTCGCCTTTAGCTGGAAGATGGTAAGAAGCATAGAGCGAGAAGCGCTGCTTTATCGGTTAGCGAAATGGTTAAAATTCTCATTCTTTTTCATTTCTATAACTACAGAACGTTCAAGCATTTTTATCTCCAACAGGTCTGTTGCGGCCCGTTGAGAAACGCCTTCCCCAAGGCGCTCTCTTACACCCGATTCGTCGCTTGGATTCCCCGGGTCTTTCCCAGCTTGTGCGCTTTTCTTCAAAGCCTCAAGAAGAAGGATTCCAACGGCCTTCATTTTATTGACTCCACCGCCATCGCCGTATGCGGAAACAAGAGAACAGGAAGTCACCGTATTTTTCGCGGCCTGGCGGCCATTGGAAAAACAACAATGGGTTGGTTTTACGGCTTTAAGCTCCATTTGATTTGCGATGTCGAGGGAAATTTGTGTGATTGTTTTATTACTTCTGGAAACGTGGATGACAGAAAATACGTTGAAAAAATGAGCAAGAACATTAAGGGAAAAAATATTTGGAGAAAAGGGATACATCTCGCGAAAACTCGTCGAGTCCCTGCTGCAACGAGGGCTCCATCTCATCACGCACCTGCGTTCCAACAGGAAGAACCGTCTCATGCTCTTGCGGGATAAAATTCCGTTGCGAAAAAGAAGTCTCATTGAAACCGTTTTCGGGCAGATGAAAAATGTCCTGCAAATCCAACATACGAGACACCGAAGTCCTTGCAATGGATGCGCCAACATCATCGCGGCCTTGGCGGCCTTCTGTCTCTCTCCCAACAAGCCGAAAATACGACTTAAGCCCGATGAAAACTGGATCATTGACCAAAACCCTTAAACAGAATTCGCGTCTAGAGTTCAAGCTGGCCGAGAGCGTTTGGGGCGAACAGGATCAAGCGTTGGTGGAGCGAGGATTACAGCAAACCGCGCAAGCGACGTTGCGGCAGATCAAAGACAAGAACTACGCCGCCGACTTCGCCGACAGCCAATGCGCCTTTGTGTTGGCGGTTGGCGTGGCGTTCGCGGGGAAAAGTCTAGCCGCGGCGCATGAACGATTGATGTGACCGCTGTTTAGGGATCGCCGCCTTTTTTATCGTTCGTCATCGCCTTGGCCCGCCGCCTTGCGGTCACGATAAAACGTTTGCCACGTTCCGTTGAGGATGGCCGCGCGGGCTTGTCGCGCCAGCGTGAGGTAGTAGGTGATATTGTGCAAGCTGGCCAGCCGGTAGTAGAGCAGCTCGCCCGTGACGAACAGATGACGGAGATAGGCGCGGCAGAAATTCCGGCAGGCCCCGCACGAACAGGTTGGGTCTAGCGGTCCCGCGTCGGCGCGGTAGCGGGCCCGTTTAATCCGCAGCTTGCCGCTGCTGGTGAATAAAGTCCCGTTGCGCGCGTTGCGCGTGGGCATCACGCAGTCAAACATGTCGACGCCGCGCGCAATGCCGTCCAACAGATCCTCGGGCGTGCCCACGCCCATCAAGTAGCGGGGCTTGCGCGCGGGTAGATGGCGCAGGGCTGCTTCGCAGGCGGGCCACATCCGTTCCTTGGGTTCCCCCACGCTCAAGCCGCCAACGGCATAGCCAAACAGATTCAGTTCGGCCAGCTGCCGGGCGTGGCGCGCGCGCAGACTCAAGTCAACTCCGCCCTGCACAATGCCGAACAGTTGAGCGCGCGTTTGGCCGCTTGCCGCGCGCACGCAGCGATGCAGCCAGTTGGTGGTGCGCTCGACGGCTCCCGCGGCCACTGCGTGGCTTTGCTTGCCACATCTTTCGCCTCTCGAAATGTTCCGGTTGCCCGGAGCCTCTGGTGGCAAACCCCCGCAGGGGAGGCAGTGGTCTAGCGGCATGATGATGTCCGCGCCCAGTTCCAGCTGGGTTTGCACACAGCTTTCGGGCGTCATCCGGTGCATCGATCCGTCCACCACGCTGCGGAACGTGACACCGTCGTCATCAATGCGAGCCAGGGGGGCGGTGCCCCTTTGTTTGACACACCTTGCGGGTTCCTTGAATGTTTGGAGTCGTCGTGTCCTTTTAAACCGTTTCGAGTCCATCGGAACCTCTGGGAGCAAAGCCGCTTGCGGCCCCCCAAGAGAGAACGCTTGAAATCCGCCCGAATCGGTGAGAATGGGGCCGGGCCAATTCATAAAGCGGTGCAGCCCGCCCAACTGGTGGACAAGGGGGCTGCCGGGGCGCAGCATGAGGTGATACGTATTAGCCAAGACGATTTGCGCGCCGGCTGCCTGCAAATCGTCGGGCCCCAGTGCTTTCACGCTCCCTAGCGTGCCCACGGGCATAAAGATGGGTGTTTGCACGCAACCGTGGGGCGTGACAAGCCGCCCCGCGCGCGCGAGGCCGTCCGCGGCCTCTACCTTAAATTCCCAAGTAGTACCACGGATCACAGGATTTGACAGATTGCAGGATGAATAGTTGGGACGAAGCACACGATTTTTCCACTTTGTCATTCCTGCCCCTGATCGGTGTCAGGGGCAGGCTCCAGGGGCCTTCCAAAAAGGTCGGCGGGCTGTTTTTCCGAGGAAAAACGACCCAGACGTGCCAAAATGGATCCCTGCCCCTGCTCGGGGGCAGGGGTGACAACCTTTCGCAGGGATGACAG
>JBCCEG010000251.1:0-3006 GCA_039030455.1 Myxococcota bacterium
CGCAAGCGCGCCCAACGCTTTAGCAGCGACGCTTTTGCAGCGTCGCTGCTAAAGGGGTCCAGCTCAAGCTGCAAGTGAACAGAGGATCCGCAGCACAACCGCTTTAGGGAGGGTCGCTGCACACGTGGTGCCCAAGCGCCCTGCTTGGTTCGCTGGGCTGGTGTTTGTTCCTCGCTGCGCATTGGTGCGCGCGAACGCGCGCATGAAACGGTCCAGGGTCGCTGCTAAAGCTGGTGGTTTGCAGCTCAGCTGCAAAAATAAAGCACAACCCATATGTCACCCCTGGGCTCGGAACCAAACCGCTTTTTGTTTGTACGCTCAGGAGCAAATGGTGCTTGACACTTGGTGGTCCGGCCCCCCAGTGCACTCAGGCAACCTAGGTGAATCGGGGTAAAATAACGCGACAGTAATTGTCAACCTTTGGTTGACAAAAGGTTCTACGAGCTCGTGACTTAGCCACGAGGGGTGGATCCTTCGCGAATGCCCCGGCTCCCATGACTCGTTACAAGGTTTTGCCAGAGTGACGGGAACCACACAAACCCCAAGCTTGTGACAAACTCAGGCGATCGAGCTGGAAGAGTGGGATTGGCTGACCAGGGTCGCTGCTAAAGGAGCACTATTTGAGGTGCTTCGGCTTGCGTACCTAGGCCGCCTTAGGCCAAAACGGTGTGCGCAATTGTGGTGTGTGAGTATGTGGGTGTTTTGGTAAGCTGAGCTGGTTTGTTGGGCCCCCGCTGGTTGGTTTGGGTGCAGCTTCGCTGCACTAGAACCCTGCGGGGGCCCAAACCAGCTCAGCTTACCATGGCTGGTTCAGCCAAAGGGTCGCTGCTAAAGCTGTTTGAGCGCGCGCCCAAACCATCGGTGTTTGGGGCTATTGGTTTAGTTGCCAGAGGATCCGCAGCTCGCTGCAAACGGTCAAGCGAAACCTCCACACACAAGCGAACGGTGTCCACTCCCTACCACCCACCCTGAGCTTGAATGACAAAGACGAGTCGGGTCTATTGACATTCATACGCGTTTCGCCTCACTTGGTTCGGCGAAACAAATTACAGTGGCGGGCAGCGCCTGTTCACTCCCCCAGCACCAGTCAAAGGGTAGCCTTGGACGTACCCCGGCGCGGTGGGGCGCCTAGGAAGAAGCGCTCACCCACATGGGTGAGGGTTCCGAGCGCAGCGAGGAACAACCAGCATCCCAGGGCCACCGGCGGAGAGCCCTATGATAGGAAACTGTCACGTAGGGTTCGGAGGGCAGTACAGTTAGTACTGACCCCTACTGTTTATTACGGGTGCTTTGGCACCAATTTACTAGAAATCATCATTTTGGATTCGAAGCTGCGGCATGGTATTGTGCGACCCGTTCACGGAAAAAGTACAACGAACCCGTGCACTTGCGGTGCAAGTGAACTGAACTACCATTCGCTGCCGTTGCAGCCCCCCCTAGGGAACGGGGTGCAAGTATTGCCCACACCCACCGGCATGTACGAGCGAGGGTGTTGACCGACCGTAAATCTTCACTCGCTCGTTCTTTTATATGATTAACAACTCAGCTTGGCTAACTCTGAACAGCTGAGCGAGTTATTCAGCTGACCGGGCGAGCAGTTATCCGGTCAAGTTTATGGTTTTGTGCCCGAAGAAGCTGGGCAGAAGAGTCCGCGGTCGGCGGCCTCTAGCAAGGACGTGTCCCGTTAGAACGCCGGCGCGGTGGGCTTCCCGCCGGTCGGGCGACCCCGGGTGCTTATCACGAGTCGGACGCTGGAGAACTTAGGGAGAGTAGCGATCGCTGGAAGCTCGTCCTCCACCTACGGCGATGGGCTTCCCTGCTCCAACGGGTTCTTTTTCCTAAAACTGCCTCTTTAGAGCGCACGACCCGTCTCTTGCTCCCAGGTTTTATCGGATCCCCAATCCCTTGGCTCAGCCACGACCTGAACCGCCAACGCCCGAGGGGTCGCCAAGCACATTCGTCGTATAGAGTGAGGGAATCGATTATTGGGTGTCGACTTACTGTATAGCGAGTTCGGGAGCTCGACCTGAGGCCCGTGGCTCGACCAGACTTTGGAATCACAAATCACAGCCGACCGAGTCCCAAAGAGCCTCGCCTCGGCCATAGGGTACAGCCGCGACCCGATAAAAATTAAGACCTGGTCTTGAGCCACTTCTTCGAAATAGGAGCCGACAATGTCCCGACCCTCGGGTCGCACAGGTACAACACCCACCAGGCTCGCTGCAAACCACCGTTCCAAACGGTGTCCACTCCCTACCCTCGGCCGGTGATGGTCTGGTGGCTCGCTCTAAACACAAACACCGAAGCCAAGAACGGTCAAGCTTTTGTGGAACACAAAGCGTTGGTTTCGCGCGCGCAAGCGCGCGCCCAAACATGAACCGGCCGCGAGCCTGACCTTGGGACCCGTGTTCGTGATACGGGGCATATGGAGCACACTTTACTATACAGATGGCTAACGAAGGCGTGAACCGTTAAGTACAGTTTCGCAATGACGCGTCATAAACGCAAAAAAGTAGGAGTTCGATTCTAATTACCAGACCTGCAACAACCCGGCGGGGATCCGAGGATACTAGGGCTCCAGTTCCTCGGTCGTGAAACAGTATCGGCGTACAGCAGGAGCCTTCCGGTCCAAAAAAATGGTAGTTCGGAACGGGAAAATACCAAACAAACCGCACCCGACCGCTGATAGTATGTGAGCTGAGCGAGTGTGATGTTTGACCGTAGGATGGGGTAATCCGCTAATGCCCACTTTTAAAAAGTGAGATACGCTGACGTACCCCCGCGTACTGGATTGGACCAAAACTATCGGTGCCTGCCAACGAGGTTCGGGAGTGCGATCTTGAGCGAGGGCGTACACGGGGCGGCTGATACTGTGACTTAAGGCTGTTTAGTCGCTAATGAGTCTCCCTTGGCTCGGTGTTGCCCCCTTTTTGTGGTTAGAACGCCAAACCAGTGTGTCCCGTGGCGACCTACCATGGCTTAGACCTTCACGCACTAGTGACAGGC
>JBCCEG010000252.1:0-2997 GCA_039030455.1 Myxococcota bacterium
CAAGCAGGAATCCACTGAAAAAGTGCCAAAAAGCGGATCCGATGGGTTTTTGGAAGGCCCCTTTCACGGGGATGACAAAGGGGGGGGCGTGAAAGTAGCGGAAAGAGCCATTTTCTCGATTTCGGTCGAGTCCTGGACATTTGTGTCCAAAGTTTAGGCTTCCGCAGGGATGACAACTGGATTCGGGGCTGGAGCCTGCCCTCGCGGAGGCGGGGGCGGGAATGACAAGGATGGGAACGTTTTTTTCGCGGATTGGTTTAGGACTCCACGGCAGCCGCGCCAAGGGGACATCTCTAATGAACGTTGACATGGCATTGAGGTGTCGGGGTCGGATTATCCTCCCCGCAGCGCGGTGACAAAGCCGGTCAACTGGTCTTGTTGCAGATAGAGCGAAACGGTCAGCACGATCCACACGGTGGGCTTGGCTAGTTGAATTCCCGTGCGCTTATAGAGGATGTTGGCCGCGGCCAGGGCGATGATGGTGGGGTGAACCAGGTTGAGAACAGGGGCCGACAGACGGATGATGGAGGAGAGCCCCAGATTGGCCAGCAGTCCCGTGGTCAGTAAGGTGAGCAGCAGCGCGGCGCGGTAACGACACCCCTTGTCATCCTGAGCGTAGCGAAGGATCTCCCCGTGTTTCGACACGTGAGGAGATCCTTCCTCACTGCGTTCGTCAGGATGACAGGAGGGGCTGTGCTCGTCAGGACGACAAAAGTAGGTGCTCAAATGATCCGCCAGCAGCGCGGCCAGGGCAATCAAGGTAGAGAGACACGCTAGGGCAACCACGGCGCCCATCACTAAGCCGCCCCAGTGGCCCAAGGCATTGCGCGCCGCGGCGGCCAGCACTTCGCCTTCGTTGAGCGTGGAGCGAGAATTCGCCAATCGGGCTCCCGAGTAAGCCAGGCCCACATAAACCACGCCTTGCAACAACAGCCCCAGGGCACTGCTTGCCAAACAGAGCCGGTTGATCGAGGCGCCGGAGGCGTTCGGCGGCGCGTTCTTGCGCAGAATCGCGATGATGATGGAGCCAAAATAGACCGATGTGATGAAGTCTGTGGTGTTGTAGCCGTACACCGCCGTTTTGCCCAGCACGCGGTGGAGAGGTAGGGCGGAAGGTTCTACCGTCGCGGGGTTTGTCAAACTCGCGCCCACCAGAATCGCCAAGAAAAGCAGCAGGAGGGGAGAAATCCATCCGCCAAGCAGCTCGATGACGCGTTTTTCAGCTACAGCGCACAGAAATGTAACGCCCACGAAACACGTAGCGAACAGCGGCAGGGTGATGCCGCCAGGCAGGTAGAGGGCCAGCATGGTGTAGGCCAGCGCCACGATGCGCGGCATGGGCACCAGGGGACCGATGATCAGCAAGATGACAACGTAGAGTGTTCCGCCGGTCCACCTGCCCGCTTGCGCGAACCAGGCGCGGCAGTCGCCGCCGAATTGGGTGATGCTGACAATGCCCACAAGCGGCAAACAGACACCGGTGAGCAGAAACCCGATCAATGCCGGCGGGATTTGGCTTTGAAATTCCCTGCCTAGGTTTACCGCGAAGATCAGGTTGCCCGCGCCAAAGAACATGGAAAAGACAGCCAGGCCCGTGGTGATGACGCGTAAGGCTGAACCTCGATGCAGCATTGTCTTCTCAGGAGGCCAAGGTTTTGATCGCTTGAACGAGATCTGCCAGTTGGTTCCATTGCGCGTAGACCGATACGGCCAGCACCGTGAGAACGATGGGTTTAACGGGCTGAAAGCCGGTTGTTTTGTAGAGGATGTTCACAAGAACCAGTGCGATGATCGCGGGGTAAATCACCGCTAAAATCGGCCAAGAGAGCCGCAAAATGGTGCTTAGACCAAGGTTGGACAAAACGGCTGTTACAACCAGGGCGATGACTAAAGCGGTCCCGTAACGCATGTGATTGTGAAACACGTTGTGCTTGAGGTAGTCCGCTGATAGAGCCGCGAGCGCGATGATGGTGGAAAGGCAGGCTGTGACGACGACGGTGGCGAAAACCAGGCCGCCCCAGTGTCCTAACAATTGGCGAGAGATATCACCGAGCACTTCGCCTTCGTTGAGGATGTCGGTTGGGTGGGTGGTTTTGGCTCCCAGCCAGGCCAAACCGGCATAGACCAGCCCTAGCAGCCCCAGGCCCAAGCAGCTGCCCCACAATCCCAGTCGGTTGACCCAGGCGCGGGTGGCCCCCGGCGGGGCATTTTTGCGCAGAATGCTCATGACCACCGAGCCGAAGTACAGCGATGCCAAGAAATCCAGTGTGTTGTAGCCGTAGGCGGCTGTTTTGGCGAGGATCCGGGTTGCGGGCAACGTGGAAGGTTTTGCCGCTCCCGCGTGGTTGAAGCCGGTGACAAAAAGAACCAACAGACCCAGCAACAGAGCGGGGCTAATCCAGTGCCCCAGCAAGTCTAGAATTCCCTTTTTGCTCATGCAGCAAGCGCATGTGAGCAGCAGGAACATTGCCGTGAACGCGGGGAGGGAAATAGTGGAAATGTAGGGGGTCAGCATGGTGTATGACAAGGTGACAATGCGCGGCATGGCAATCAAAGGGCCGATGACCACGAGAGCCATGGCACACATAGCCGCCCCTGTGTGTTTGCCCGCGCGGGCAAAGAAGCGTTCCGTGTTGCCGTCGAACAACGAGATCCCGATCACTCCCAGCACGGGCAGGCAGACAGCGGTCAGGATGAAGCCGGCCAGTGCTAAAGAGGTTTGGCTTTGATATTGCTTACCCAGGTTAACGACGAAGATCAGATTGCCCGCGCCAAAGAACATGGAGAAGACCGCGAGTCCCGTGGTGGTCAGACGGGATAGCAGCCCTTGATTCAACGCGACTCTCGCAACAACTGGAACATTAATTACCTAGGGTACCACTTTACGAGGTCCGTGGCTACGGCTGCTTTATGTCTTGCAGGACCGATTTAAAGTCGTGTGGGTTCCGTGGATGGGTTTGAGTTGTCGAGTCGGGGGTGGAGTTGCCAGTGGGAGGA
>JBCCEG010000253.1:0-2997 GCA_039030455.1 Myxococcota bacterium
CGAACGGGTGGCGCTGCTCTACGTACACCTAGTTACACAAACACGCCGGACAACAACACCGGCTGCTTTGTACCCGGCAGCTTCGCGACGGTCGGGGGGGATAAAGGCAAGCGCTGGAGTCCCCGAAGGGGAAGGGGTCGGGTTTCGCCTTCGGCGAACGGGGTCGGGGGGGGAAAAAAAAAACGGCAAGAGTGAAAGAGTAAGAGGACGCTTACTTCCCTCGCGCCCCTACTCGCCGGCTACGCCGGCGAGGGACCACACCCGACCGTCGCGAGGAAACCAAAAGCACCGCGTTTACCACCCGTATCCGCCCAAGGGTGCGTACTTGGCTCGAACGTGAAGACCATCCTGCGCGGGGAAGAGGCCCGGCCTTCGAAGTTACACTAAAAAAATATGGCAAACAAACTTGTACGAAAATTCAAAAGCTGTATTCACCCAAACCTCACCAATAGTTATGAAAATATTTGGCCATCAAAAAAATGTTCGAACAAACTACAATATAGGTTTAAAAAAAATATTAGTGTACAGCCCTTCGCCTTTGGTCAATCTTCGGTGACTGGCGCCCCCCGCCCCTTCGGGGAGGGGAGCGCAGCGCGCGCGGCTTTTAAGCGGATTAAAATACAATTTCATTCAGTTTGCAGAAAACATTATGTTTCGAAAAAAATGAATTTGAAAAACGCGGCTCCTCTGCGTCCATATCACGGGCCTATAACGCCAACCCCCCCTCGGGGTTCGCTCACGAGCTTTCGGCGCGCGTTCTTAGGACCAATTGCAGCACTAGAGGCGCGCAAACGCCTAGATTGTGTAAAAAAGCACCCCGAAGGCGTAAGAAACGCACGGTGCGCTTGCGCGCAGTGGCGCACTCGCGGTTCGTTTTACAAGGGCTCGTGAAAAGGTGCGCCATGTTTGGCACTTGGTTCTTGTTTTGCGTCAATTGCGCCCAAAGGCGACTCCGTGCTCGAATGGGCGCGGCCAAAGATCACAGCCGCACAAGCGGCCTGCAAGTGCCCTTATGCTAGCACTGCCTTTTGTCTTTTTTGCACCTGAAAGGCGCGCAAGCAAAAAAGACAAAAAAACCAAAGCACCATAGCACACTCGGTATCGTGATACCGAACTCGAGGTTTTTTTGCTTGCGCTTCAGCGCAAGCAAAAAAACGCCAACAAGCCTCTATACCCAAATTGGGCTTGCGCGCCAACAAACGCAACGCGCCCTCCGCTCCTTCCCTCTTGCCTCACTGCGTTCGGCAAGAGCAAAGTAGACAGAGTATAGAGTCGCGAGCCACAAGCTCGCGACTTTGGCTGTGCCAGAGACAGTCGAGCGACCTTGCACGACCGCGTGTAGGCAACCCGGGGGCTTGGCCTTCGGCCACGCGTAGCACACCAATCCAATTCTCGGTGTGCCGTCGGTCCGATAACGTTCAAATACGCGATGCACATACCCACCTACTACCTATATACGTGCTTCGAAGAACACTTTACCGTACTGTAAATCAAAAATCAGCGACGCAATTGAAAGGCCTTTATAGATTTCAGTTACAAGAAACACGTAAATTTGCATTAGTTTATGGTAATTTATCAAAAAAACAATTATATAATTTATATAATCAGGCGTTGTTTTCACAGGGCGTCGAAGCTTTTTTAGACCTATTGGAAAAACGACTTGATGTAGTTGTTTTTAGAGCTGGTTTTTGTTTCAGCATATTTCAATCCAGACATTTTATCAATCATAAATTCATTTGTGTAAACGGCAACTTGTTAACTATATCCAGTTATCCATGCCGACCAGGGGATCTCATATCCTGTAAACCATTCCCAGCAGCACGAGCACGCAGACTTGGTGAATCATTTGTAAAAAAGAATCTAGAAAATTTTTATAGGCGAATGATCTCGAACAGTTTTGCTGACCGCCGACTCCGGCCCGGGGCCCGGAGGGGAGGAGGCACACTTCATCCGGACCAAAAAGCGAGTGCTAGGTCTCCGGCTCCGCCGGGCTACAACAAGACAAGACAAGACAACAAGCACCTTTTTTCATGCGTGCAAGAGCCACAAGGTAAACCCGGCAAAGCCGGAGACCTGTGCCGCGGCCCGCGAGAAGGTACGCCAAAAGCAAGAGGGTGCGAGTGAGTCCCCGTAGGTGTCCTCTCAGGCGTAGCCTGGCCTTGCAGGCACAAGTACGCGCAGCACTCGCCTCGATCGGGCGGTCGTTCTCCCCTCCCGAAGGGGCGGCGCCGGTCCACTTTGTGGACCGCAGGGTCCGAAGGACAAAGCCCGCCAAGCGCTAAGCGACACTCGCCCTTCCCGAAGGCACGAACGCAGTGAGGGGCGAGGGTCGGGTACTCTGACATTCTCGAGCGTGCCTTTGGCACAAAAGGTTGCAGCGATAGTGCGCTGCAAGTGCTTTGTTCCCGCCGAGGACGGAGTACCCTAGTGAGTGCACCGAAGGTGTCCTGCTCACCCCGACTGAAAGGAGGGGCGAGGAGTACGCAATTCACAAGGCATCATCCCGGTTTTGCTTGCGCGCGGTACGCGCGCAAGCAGATGACCGAGTACCCGGCATATAAGCGATTAGTGTTTAGCTTACGACAACCGTGGCCGGCTCGGCGCCTACGCTTAGGAGTGATGAAACCTTTGCAATTAGAAATTAATTATAGATCTTTAACTGCCGTGTATCTTTATCCAACACAGAGAATCATTTGGCCCACATTTGTGGATCTTGATTTAGTAATTCGCGAACTTACCCGATAATTGTACAGGATGCGGTTTTGCACCCCGCCAGCGCTTGCCGCCTTCGGTCGCGAAGCTGCCGGCGGAGCCGGAGAGACCGCGCTTGCGCTCCTTCGGAGACCCCTTCGGTCGCGAAGCGCGCCCCTTCGGGGACCCTAGCGCTGCGCTCCCCGTTATCCCCCCCCTCGACCCCGCCGGCGCAGCCGGAGACCCGTCCACTTCGTGCACCGGAGGGAGCGAGTGTCGGGTCCCCGAAGGGGCGCGCTTCGCGAC
>JBCCEG010000254.1:0-2957 GCA_039030455.1 Myxococcota bacterium
CACCCAATACCAACACCAGAAAAAGCGCCGTTCTCCTCTCGGACCGTGACACATTCATGAATCTTCGGCGGATTTGGATCGCGGGCGTTTCCTTCTCTTTCATGACAACTGCTTCTTCATCAACCGCGCCTCATTCTAACATTCAACGCGAGACGTGGGAGCGTTCTCCGCAACGCGATCTTTCGTGTGTGCAATTGCCTAAAAAGACAGACCCAACAACTTCCCCATTAATAGTTCTCAATACATTTATCGCCTTCCCATTTACAGTGACGGACTTCGCCGCATAATGAGAGGGCTTGCTCTCCCCCTATGTCGTTACAGTCAAGTACGCACCCTTTTTCTTTTCCCGCCCACGTGCAGCTATTGCACGGAATCCTGCATGAACCATGGCTTTTTTTGCTAGCGCATTCATTAAGTTTGTCAAATACTTTCTTTCTATAAGCAGGTCCACTGCTGGTAATCTTGCTGCAAAAAGAAAGTCGATCCGGCTCGTCCGCCCCCGCGTCCGCGTTGCCGCACGCGTTGAACAGACAGCAGACTGCTAAGAAAGCGCCCATGCCGACCAGCCGAATGCCTGTGCCGTTTCTCATACGACGTTCCTCTCCTGTCCAGCTCTCGCGAGATGCACCATATTGGCTACAACACAAAAACCCGCGGGGATTATTCCCCTCTTGCGCGATCGTTGGGGGGCGAACTCGGCAATGCCAAAATGAAAAGGGCGTCGTCTTCCTCTCCTCTTTAACCCCCTGATCCGTCGGAGCTCTTGGGTTCAAGAGAGCGATCTGGCAACGACCGTGCCTCTAGCACCCGCAGCCGCTCAACCTCGCGCAGGCCTTTTGTTCCCGGCTTTGTCTCGAACCACGCGTGCAGAATCTCCTTGGCCATGTCGTTAGAGAGCGCGCGATTCGACAAACACAACACGTTGGCGTGGTTCCACACGCGCGCGGCGACCGCCTGCGCGGAATCGCAACAGAGCGCGGCGCGAATCCCAACCACCTTATTCGCCGCCATGCAAATCCCCGTGCCCGACCAGCAAAAAAACACGCCTTGATCGCAATCCCCGCGCGCGACGCCGCGGGCAGCGGCCTCGGCCGCCTTCACCCACGACTCCGCCACACCGGAGGCGACGGCGCCAAAGGGCTGCACCGCGTGCCCGTGATCCTTTAGCCAAGCACGGACCACATCGTGCACGGGATAGGGTTCGTCGGAGCACAGGGCAATGCGCATGATTATCCTCCCGCGCGTGTCGATCCAGGCAGCGAGCCGCCCAAACAACCCGCTGTTTAGGATAAAGTACGTGCATGGCACGCTTTTTCAACACCGCCGGACCGCTGAACACGGCCAAGCACTATGGGTTGGATCCCCTGCAACGCTGGGACCTGCCCAAGGTGCTCACCCTGATCGATCAGGAAAAATACTTCTTGCTGCACGCCCCCCGCCAGACGGGCAAAACCACCTGTTTGAGGGCTCTAGCCGACTTCCTCAATAAGCAAGGTCGCCATGCCTGTGTCTACATGTCGGTGGAGCGGGCGCGCACCGGCGGCACGGACATCGATCGCGGATTACAAGCGGTGATGGTTGAGTTGGGACGGCGAGCCGAGACTATGCTGGCGGACTCTTGGGTGCGTGAGAATTGGCCGACGGTGTTCGCCAACGAGTTCGCCGAAGGAGTACTCATGGGAACATTACAAAAGTGGTGCCGACAAAGCAGCAAGCCGATTGTGTTGCTCATGGATGAGATTGATTCGTTGGCCGACATAACGCTGGTGTCGGTGCTGCAACAGCTGCGCAACGGCTATTGCGATCGCACGGACATTCCGTTTCCCAACACGGTGGTGCTGTGCGGCCTGCGCGACTTGCGCGATTACGACATGCAGCTGGACAAAAGCAAAAGCAGCGGAACCGGTCCCAGTCCCTTTAACATCAACTCCAAGTCGCTGCGCTTGGGTGACTTTTCGCAAGAGGACGTTCAAGCGCTTTACGCCCAGCACACGCAAGAGACGGGTCAACAATTCGCCGACGGCGTGTGCGACCGCGTGTTCGAGCTCACGCAAGGCCAGCCGTGGTTGGTGAACGCCTTGGCCTACGATGTCTGTTTTGAAGACAAGGCCGGGCGAGACCGATCCAAAACCATCACGGTGCCCGACATCGATGCGGCCAAGGAAAAGCTCATCCAACGGCGCGAGACCCACCTAGACCAGCTCATGGCCAAGCTCAAGCAAGAGCGGGTGCACCGCGTGATTGCCTCCATCGTCAGCGGGCACAACCTACGCCCCACCAACGAGGATTTTGAATACGTCGCCGACTTGGGCCTGATTCGGAAGGATCAAAGGGGAATCCTGAACTTGGCCAATCCCATCTACCGCGAGGTGATTCCCAGAGCCCTGGCGAGTGGTTGGGAGAGGTGGTTGGACATGCGGCGTCCCATCGGTGGACTGCCCGGTCAACCGCTGGATATGAACGAATTGCTTGGCGCGTTTCAGCGCTTTTTCCGCGAACACTCCGAGAGTTGGCTGGACCAATTCCAATATAAGGAAGCCGGTCCACAATTGCTATTGCAAGCCTTTTTGCAAAGGACGGTGAACAGTCGCGGCGCCATCGCCCGCGAACAAGCGGTTGGGAGCGGGCGCACGGATTTGATTGTCACCTGGCCGCTGGGCGACAAGGACGTTACCTTACAGCGAGCGGAGAAAAAACAAGTCATCGTGCTGGAGCTCAAACTCATTCACCGCAACGACGGCGCCGATACCGTCATGACCAAGGGACTGGCGCAAACGGCACGCTACATGGATCGGTTCCACGCGCCCGAGGGCCACCTGATCCTGTTCGACCGTCGTGAAGGCAAGTCGTGGGACGAACGCATCTGGACCAAACAAGAAACCGCGCCGGACGGCAAGAACATCACTGTCTGGGCAATGTAGGAGGAGAATTATGAATTATTAATTATGAATTATGAG
>JBCCEG010000255.1:0-2950 GCA_039030455.1 Myxococcota bacterium
CTCGCGGATTGGTATTAGCCAGTCGTGACGGGATTTGCACCTAAAACGCCCCTATCGCCGTGTATCCGATTTACGGGCATCCTTTTTACCCGAAATGCCCCTACCCACACCGTTCTTGCCTTTTCACCAATGCGATCCTACACTTAGCCGAGTGATTCCACTTGTGCGGGTCACACGAGAATCCGGACCATCACGGGCTCAAGTCGCGCGTCAAGGACCCGTGGGAGAGAAAGATGAACCAGGCCCTACTCGATACGAGAGCCGGCTCCCCGAAACAACACGCTCCCGCCGCGCCCGCGCCGACGGCGGCGGAGAGACAGAAGAGCATGGAAGAGGCTGCGACGCGCCTGCTTGAAGTGGGCCTGAGCGTGGACGCGGTGTGCCGCGCGACGTCGCTGTCGGGTCGCTGTGTTGCCGACCTCCAATGGCGGATTGAACGCGGCGGCGAAGAAGACGGATAAACATCCCACTCACCGCGCCGAGCCCAAAATTAACATCCCGCTCACCAAAAAAACCGAGAGTTAACCTCGTCTTGACGGGTCTTGTACCCCAAACACCTCCATCGTCGTGTATCGAGCTTGTGAACACCTTTGTACCTGAAATGCCCCCTAACGCGAGGCCGTTTCACCCAGTCGTGGCAGGGCTTGTACCTAAAGCATCCCTACGTGCGGCTGCCTTACCTAGTCATACCAATCCTCGGAAATAAAGTTCCCTTCCTTTTCATTCCCGCCCCTGCTCGGGGTCAGGGGCAGGCTCCGGCGGGAATCCACAAAGGGCGGGAACGGCGAGTACAAGGGGGTTGTCGATTTTGTAACCCTATTTTCGGGGATTGGTATCATGACCGGTTTTGTACCCAAAACACCTCTCTCCTAGCTTCATGGAGAATTGTCTTGCGCTTGCTTGGGTTTGGGGTGGAAACCAAGGCGATGCTTGTGTTCGAGCACCACGCGTGCATGACCACCGCGACCTTATAGAGTCCTAAAATGCAAAGGAGAGATCGCGGCGGCCGGAAAGCAGCCTACCACAAGCCGACCAAACACGCGGGGCAACCCCGCCGGTGTACCCCAAACGCCCCTATCTAGGAAAAAGCACCGCCGTCAATGCCCGGACGACTTTTCGCGGAGGGAAGTTCCGCGACACCGCCGGCCGCCCCGCGCGATTCCGCGAGATCCCCGTCCCTGTTTCCACCGGCCCGTTGGTCCTTGAGATCGCGCACGGCGGCTTCCAGATGATGGCGCAGCACGGTATCCACATCGACGTCGTTGCCAAAGGCCCGCCGCAGGTTCTTGATGCCCTCGCGGCCCAAATGGTCCTTGACCTGGCGCAGGGCGGTGGCGCGGATGTGGCGCCGTTGCGCGCCGGAGAGGGGATGCTTGCGCGTGCGCGGCCGCACGTGGACCTCGTAGACGGACTTGACCACGTTCATGACGACGTCGTTGGTGTTGCGAATGACTTGCGCCAGCGCCTGATTGCGGACCTTGGCGGCCCAGGCGTTGGTCAGACTCCCCAACCCGATACCCAACAAGCCCAGCAGGGCGGACCCGCCGGTATAAAGCATTTGGTGGAGCAGATCGTTTTCGTTCATCGGGTCTTCCTCCTTCCATTGGCGGGCTGTCGCGCCTCGATCACGGCCTTGAGCTCGGCCAAGCGAATCTCCACCTGTTCCAAGCGCTTTTTCAGAGAGAGGAGCCTGGCATGCAGGAGTTCGTTCCAGCGTTGTTGCGCCGGATGGGTGGGGAGGGCGACATGTTGATTGAGTTGGTCGGCCAGGGGTTGAATGCTTTGGGCGACGTGCCGATGCATGTCTTCCCTGGTGGGGAAAATAACAATGGCTATCCCCGCCGAAAAGGTAACGAGGGCGAGCAGGGGGGCGATGGTGGCGAAGCGATTGGGGTGGCCGTTGCCGTTCACGGAGTCTCCTCGGAGCGAGAAGAGGCGGGGGCCGTGCCTTCGTGAAGCCGCGTTTTGTCACGGTCGCGATCCAACGGCAAGAAAAGGGCGACGCTGAGCACCACCGCCAGGGCGATGCCGCCCAGCAGGGTCAACAAGACCGTCGCGGCGAATCGTGTGTCGGTCATTCCCGGCGCCCTCCTTTGGGTCTCGCGCTCATGGATTTAGGAAGGGGAGGAGGAGGGAAAAAACGGCACGGGGGAGCTCGTCCGTGTCCTTTGCCTCCATGATACCACGACCGTGGAAAAGGCAAGGGGGGGGTGTTCGGAGACGGCAAGTTAGCCCGCGCCCTTCTAGACGAAACCGGATTGCCACAGCTCGGAGTTTCCCGTTTTGGGATCGCGGCGCAGCAGGTAGAAACAGCGCGCCTGTTCCAGACAAAACAACCCACTTTCGTACGTGGGTTTGTAGGGGATGTTGGTAGTGAAGAGGGAGGTTCGGGTTTTGCCAAAGTCGTGGGAAAAGTCGAGGGCGTGACGGTCGTAGCTCTTGTGATTCATAAAGGCAAGCAGTTGAGAACCGTTGCCCGCGACGGTGGGTCCGCCGTGGCCGAAAACCACCTGCTCCAAGGACCAGTCGGCGCCGTCGGCCGAGGACAATACGTTGTATTCGCCAAACAGGAAGAACCGCCGTTGTGACTTATTCCACGTCAGTTGAACAGATGGGAGGCAATTTTCTCGGGCGAAACCGCCGAAGAACCGTTGGGGGACGGCGGCGCGTGTCCATGAAACGGCGTCGGAGCTTGTGAGCAGGGTGTTGTCGTCGCCCGCGACGACCCAGCGGTTGTACCCGTTGTTGGCGACGGCGTGAAGATTCTTGGTGGTGTCTGATTGGCGGGTGGTCCAGGGTCCGTCGGGCTTGTCGGCGGTGAGGATGGTGCCGTTGTCGCCGACGACGACCCAAGGTTTTCCCGCTTGCGCACACGCGCGTAGGGTGTGGTTGGTACCCGTGTTGACATGCTTCCATTGGTTGCCCACGTGGGGGTTGGGCCACGAGGAAG
>JBCCEG010000256.1:0-2945 GCA_039030455.1 Myxococcota bacterium
CCGTTATCGTAGAGACGCGATTAATCGCGTCTCTACTTCTTGCAAGGCCTGTTTTGTGGGAATGGCAAAAAGAAGAGGTTCGGCAATCTGCTTTCTCGATCAGGGTTCCCGGTTGATCGCTACCCGTTTTGCGTGCGTGAATGGCGATGCCGTGATCGCGCGCCAAGGCGACAGCCTGGGCGTTCAGCACACGGGCGCCGCAGCTTGCCAGCTCGTGCATGCTGTCGGGGTCTATCCATTGCAACGGTTGCGCCGTGCTCACTAGTCGAGGGTCGGCTGTGTGAACACCGGCTACATCGGAGTAAATCTCACAGCAGCGCGCTCCCAGCGTTACCGCCAGCGCTACCGCCGTGGTGTCCGATCCTCCCCGTCGCAGCGTGGTGATCTCCCTGGCGGGCGACACGCCCTGAAACCCCGCGATAATCACAACCTTGCCCCGTGCCAGCTCCTGCTGCACGCGCACGGGCCGTATATCCACGATGTTGGCCGCCGTGTGAACGCTGTCGGTGAGAATCCCCGATTGGCTGCCGGTAAAACTGATGCAGGGAACCCGCAGATCCGTCAGCGCCATGGCCAGCAGCGCCATGCTCATGCGTTCGCCGCAAGTGAGTAGCATGTCCAGTTCGCGCGGGGAGGGTTCGGTCGAAACATCCCGCGCCCGCGCCAACAGGCGGTCGGTGGTGTCTCCCATGGCCGACACCACGACACACAACCGTTCCCCTTGTCGGTGACGCCCGCGGATCAGGCGAGCGACACGTTTCAGACAGTCGATGTCGGCCAGCGACGACCCACCGTACTTTTGCACAACGATAGGCTGTGGCGTCTGTTGTCGCGAGTGGTTCACGGTCCTAAACACGCATCGGCAAAGCCGTTGACATCGCAGCGTGTCAATTGGTGAAACAAGTGCTGTAAGCCCGCTTGTTTGTGTTCGGGAGGCGCGCGGAGTTCCTCGGCGATGCGCCGCGCCGCCGCCTTGGGTGCACCAGGGTTGATCAGCACGGCGTCGCGCAGCACCTTCTCGGCCGCTCCCGCGAATCGGCTGAGCACAAGGCTGCCCGGGCGCTCCGCGTGCGCGGCTACGTACTCTTGCGCCACCAAATTCATGCCATCGCGCCAAGGAGTCACAAGGAGCATATCCGCGGCCACGTACCATGCCGGCAGCTGATCGGGCGGCAGGCCGTGGTGGAGCGAAATCACGGGAACCCAGCCTGGCTCGCCGAACCGACCGTTGATGTGGCCGACCAGCTGTTCCACTTGAGCACGCAGCTGTTGGTAGTGCGTCAGTCGCCCGCGCGTGGGGACACACAGCTGTAACAGGGTGACGCGTCCACGTAATCGCGGCTCTGACTCTAGCAGCGCTTCGAAGATGCGCAACCTTGCATCGATTCCTTTCGTATAGTCCAAGCGATCGACTCCTAGCAGAAGAAACTCCACGTTTATGTGTTCGCGGAGTTTTTGAGCCGCCCGGCAAACGTCGGACTGTTGTGCTCGCTGCTTGATTCCCCGCGCGTCCACGCCCACGGGGGCCACGCGCAGCTGAATGCGACGCCCCTGGTACAACAGTGTATTGGGTTCGTTTGGGTCGGGTTCTATCCCCAGAGCATTGCGGACGCAGTGTGAGAAATTGGCGCGATAACTGTCTGTATGAAATCCGATGCGGTCTGCCCCCAGCATCCCCTGCAAAATTTCCTTGTGACACGGCAGTGTGCGGAAGATATCCCAGCAGGGGAACGGTGTGTGCAGAAAGAACGCGATTTTTCCCTGCCAATCTCCCGCGTTCTGGCGCAACAACGCGGGAGCCAGGCTGAGGTGATAATCATGGATCCACACCCACCCGTCCCGCCGTGCCGTGCCGCAAGCGGTTCGGGCGAACGCCACGTTGACCGCTTTGTAGCTTTCCCAGTGTTGCGGACAAAACGGCAGGACGTATTGCGGCAGGCTGTGGTACAGCGGCCACAGCGTGCCGTTGGCCACGTGCCAATAAAATCCCTCGTACGACGCTTGGTCGAACGCAACAGGCGCGAAGGCACAGGGCATGGCCGCGTTCACCTGTTCGGTGTCGGCGCCCTTGACGGGGAGGGCGACCCAGACATGATGTTTCCGCCGCAGCACTCCCATCAGTGCCGAGACAAGACCGCCCACGACACGTTCCGCTCGCGCACCCGACGGACTTGCCACAACTCGCACGGGCGCCGTATGCGCCAAAATCGTCAGACGTTCCCGAACCGTTCCCGCATCCGTCCCCATCACAAACCCCACAATACCCCCTGCGGGGGCTTGGGGGCAAAGCCCCTTTGCCGCCGGAGCTTCTGGTGGTTTCTCCCCTCGTCACCACCGCGAAGGCGCGCGGCGATCCGGGGGGAACGGGAGAAAACGGAGGGTGAAAAAAGAGACTCGATTCAAGCGGGGGCAAGGTGTTCAATTCGCTCAAGCGACAAGCCGGTGATCTCGGCGACGGTTGCGGGGTCCATTCCCCGCTTGAGCATGCGGGCGGCCATGAGTTCTCGCTCTTCCCTGCGGCCATCGCCGTAGGTGGACTCATAGAAGCTGGCCCGATCCATTAAGGTTTCTAGATAGCGGTCATAGTCTCGGCGCTCCTCGCCGGAGAGTTTGAGCACATCCAGCTTTTCGGCGGCTTCCTTCAACCCCCTGGCGCGGTAGTTCTCGGGCAGCTTTTCGTTCTTCAAAAAGTAGACCCACTCGTCCAGATTGTCCCGCGTTTCGTGGTCAAAGCTGTTGACGCGCAGCAGATAGAACTCCGGATAGATGTCCTCGACGGTCTTCTTGTGGTACAACGCTTCTTCCCGCGCCGACAGAGCGAGAATCTTGTGAGTGGGTCTACTTTTTGAAGAACGAAAAGCTGCCCGAGAACTACCGCGCCAGGGGGTTGAAGGAAGCCGCCGAAAAGCTGGATGTACTCAAACTCTCGGGCGAGGAGCGCCGAG
>JBCCEG010000257.1:0-2944 GCA_039030455.1 Myxococcota bacterium
CTGGTATGAGTCTGTCCTGAACGCAAGTGAAGGACAGACGAAGAATCCCTGCCCCTGCTCGGAGGCAGGAGTGACAACCTTTCGCAGGGATGACAAACCCACGTGTCGTGTGGTCGTGGATTCCCCCCTGCGGGGATTTCCAAAAAGGGTTCGAGGCCGACAGATAGCGAAAGTTTCTTTCCGTCATCCGGCACGAGCGTAGCGACTCTTTTTGTCATTCCCGCCTGCGCGGGAATGACAGGGAAGGGAACGCTTTTTCAAGAAGGGGTAAATTAGCCCCGTTACCCCCCAAGCTTGCCATACCGTTCATCCAGCATGCGCTTTCTTTCCTCGGCGTCGCGCTGTCGGCTCCTCTCTTCGGCCAAACGCAGCGCTACCCGCGCCAGCCGCCGGTTCTCGCGCTCTTGCTCTTGCCGCCGCGCCGCCTCTTGCCGCATCTGCTCTGTCACGCGCGGCGTCCAAAACTCAAAAGTCGTGGTGCCTTCGTTTGGATCCGAAGAAACGTGCGACTCACCGTCGCTTGCCTGCGCCACGCTGTCGCAAAACGCCGTGCCCGTGCCCGTACCGCCCTTGCGCAGGCTAAAGTCTTCGTCGAACACATGGGGCAGTTGCGCGGTGGGGATCGCCTTGCCGCTGTTGCGGCAACACAGCTTACTAAAGGTGTCGTGTTCGCGGGGGGCCTTCAACCACAACTCGATCCAGTCGTCGGGGCCGGTGTGCTGCCCCGCGTTTTCCACGATGTTGACCACCAGTTGCGCCCAAAAGAACTTGTTGCCGTAGATGGCGTAGTCGTTCTTCGTATCCACCTTGAGCCACCCGCGCACCCCTTCGGAAAAGTTACCGTAGGCCAGTGCCACGCACTCGCTCGCCTTGAAAATCTCACACTTGGCCGCGATGTTGAGCGGATCCTTGACCTTGTCGATCAGCTCTTTGAGAAACGTAATGCCCTCTTGGCTGTGCTCTTGAATGTCGCGCACGGCGTTTTCCAACATTTTGTAACGGGCCGGAGTCTTGGGTTTGAGCTCGGGGTCCGTGGCCGCGTGCTTTCTGTGTGCCCGCACCAACTCTTCCATATCCTCCCGCAGCGGCGCGGCGGCATCGCGGCAGTGCGCCAACGGCCGCTTAGACTCATGCGCCGCCACGCGCTCGCGCAGCTGTGACGAAGCCAGCGCGCCCCGCATGATCGTCTCGCGGCTGCGCGAAAACCGCCAAGCAACCACGAACCCAAGAGCGGCGGTGAGCAAAAACAGCGGCCCGACGCCGGTGGCAACGTTCAGCCAGCCGTAGTTGTCGCCGATCAGGCGATAGGGCAGCCACCCCAGCACCGCGCACGCGCCGATCAGTCGCAGAATGGCGGCCGGATGCACAATGACCGTGAGCAGGAGCCCGCCCACGCACACAAAGACGAAATCCTCCGGCGCGCCGCCGTTGCAAAACAGCGCGAACACGGGCACCACCAACACCGCGTACGGCATCACCACCACCCAATACGCGGCCAAGTAGCGGCGGACCAGGGCAAGCGGCAGATAAGAGCGCAGGCCGATCAACGCGCACAGCAGCAGCGCTACCCCGCGCAACCCCAACACCAGAAAAAAGCGCGGCGCCTGGGGGTCGATGTTCACATAAGGGAAAAACTGGATCGCCGCCGCCACCCACACCGACTCCGTGTACGGAATGCCGTAAAACCGCTCCTGCTCGCGGCTAAAACGCGCGTGCTTGCGGGGACTCCACACATACCGATCGATCAACTTCTTGGGCGAGAGCGGACTCTTGCCCGCGAAGGGATTGTCGAAACGCCCTCGTTTTTCCGGCGGATCAAAGCAGCGGGCGATTAAGAGCACGGCGGCGCTTACTAGTACTCCTGGGATCAGATCACCTCGTACCAGCCCCTTTCCGCGAACCCAACCCTCCCCAAAGAAAAACGGCATTGCCAGTCCTGACAACAGTGCTAACAGAAACGATCTGGAGCTAGCCTTCACACCCATTGCCCCGAGGATAAAAGGCGCAAGAATTCCCGGATACCAAGATGCATAAACTAAAACTTTGAGATCAAATATGCTTTTGTAGTTCAAAACAGCAATAATGGCAAGGTTTCCTAATACAAACGTTAACAACCTTGCGATTCTAATCTCAGACTCACTAGAAATCGACGAAGACAGCGGTTTGATTACATCGTGCGTAAGGCAGACACTTGCGGCATTCAAGTAAGAATCGGCGCTGGACATAACTACGGCTAATAAGCCAGCAACTGCAAATCCACGGAACCCGTCAGGAAGAGCCGTATTGACAACATGAAAAAAAGCCTGATCCTGCTTTAACAGGGGTGCGGAACATAAAGCAATTAGCCCAATGCAACATACGGAAAAATCAAGCGGGACACGAACGATAGCAGAAACCTTGAATGCGTCGACCGCTTGCCTCGCATCCTTAGCCATAAGAAGACGCTGAATACTTACTGGCACAAGAAACGGAAAACAATTAAAAATAAAAAGGTACAGGTACTCCATCTGTTCAGGGCCTTCTGGGAAGAACGCTCGCTTATCCACTGGAGTTTTACTTAAGAAGGACCCTGTTCCACCCAAAGAATAAATTCCAATTATTGCTATCATTGGAATAGCGATGACAAGCACACAAAACTGCACCATATCGGTATAAGTAACCGACTTAGCTCCACCGAAACAAGAATATATTATCGTTAACTCAGCTCCGATAAGAGCTCCTGTTAACTTAGACACACCAAAAAAATATTGGCAAAAATAGCAAACTGCTCCTATCTGGACAGACAGAGATCCTAAGCAAAAGAAAAGCCCTGAGATGCCAGCAATAATTTTAGCTGATTTTCCATAGAAATCCTCCATCATGTCGCCAGCCGAGATCATGCCTTGGAAACGGCCAACTTGCGGGGCAATAAATCTTGCTATCAACATGTGAGCTACAAACTTTC
>JBCCEG010000258.1:0-2930 GCA_039030455.1 Myxococcota bacterium
AGCCTTGGTCCGGCGGCTGGTTGAGCAGGGAAACAGAGTCACTGCTTTAGTGCGTGATAGCGCCCGTTCTCGCTCATCTCTACCCCACGCGGTGCAACTGCTCTCTTTCGACTGTGATCAAGCGCGGTTGGCGCGACAGATAGCGCGAACGGACACGGTGATCAACCTGGCGGGCGCGCCTATCTTGCCCCGGCGGTGGACCAAGAGCCGCAAACGAGAACTAGCCGACAGCCGTCTCGCCGTCACCCAACGCTTGGTTGACGCACTCCGAACGGCTTTCCCCTGCCCCAGCTGTCTCATTTCCGCTAGCGCCGCGGGCTACTACGGCACCGCGCCAACCGGACTCGTGGATGAAACCAGCCCAAACGGCACCGACTTCGCCGCCGTGCTGTGCCGCCGGTGGGAGCAGGCCGCGCTGGCGGCGCGGGAAACTGGAATACGCGTGGTGCTGCTGCGCCTGGGGGTCGTGCTCCACCCAAGCGGCGGCATGCTCGGTCGCGCCCTGCCCTGGTTCCGCCACGGCCTGGGTGCCCGCATCGGCGCGGGCAACCAGCCACTGCCGTGGATCTCGCTGACGGACGTGTCGCGCGTCATCGACTTGGCGCGGCGCGACCAGCGTTTCACCGGTCCTTTCAACCTCGTCAGTCCGGAGAAGCTCACACAAGCCCAATTCTGCCAATGCCTGGCACGGCACTTGGGCCGCGCATGCCGCTTGCGCGTGCCGGAGTTCCTGGCGCGGCTGGGGTTGGGCGAAGCGGCGCATGTGCTGCTTGGGGGCCAACGTGCCGTTCCCGCCAGGTTGCAACAGCTGGGGTTCGCCTTTCAACACGCCACGCTGCGGCAAGCCTTGGCCGAGTGGTACTCGGATTCACAAGATTTGACGGATGGCCGGACAGCGAATCGAGGAAACAAGCGCAACAGCCCAGCGTAGCTCTCTAAAACAACTACCGATCAGGCCGTGCGGGCGCCTCATCCAAATGAAAGAATTCTCGCAGGTGCTTAAGCAGTTGCCGGCGATCCTTGGCTTGCGACAGATCGAGTCGGTATTCGTTAATGAGCTTGACTTGCAGCTCTTGCCACTGGGCAAACGCCGGTTGGCTCACCCGCCCCAAAAGCTCCTTGCCCAGCTTGCCAGGGAACGGCGCCACCAACATCGCCGGTGCCCGTTTGCCCAACACGGGGCAGTCGATTTCTTTTTCCATCCCGCTGATCTCCTGCAAAGCATCTTACCGTACTTTGCCTGCCATGACCCACATCTTTCTTGCGTGTAAGGTGGAATTGCCAGGCGGCGACACTCGCGGTAGAGATTCAAGGTGCCCATTAGTTGGAACGAAATCCGCAAACGCGCCATCGAGTTTTCGCAAGAGTGGCATAACGCCACGCGCGAAAACGCCGAAGCCCAATCCTTTTACAACGACTTTTTCAACGTCTTTGGCATTTCGCGCCGCCGCGTGGCCACGTTCGAGGAACCGGTCAAAAAGCTGGGCGACAAGCGCGGCCGCATGGATCTGTTTTGGAAAGGCATGCTGCTGGTGGAGCAAAAGTCGGCGGGCAAGAATCTGGCCAAGGCCAAGGCGCAGGCGCTGGATTATTTTCCCCATCTTCAAGAAGAAGAATTGCCCCGCTATCTGCTGGTTTCCGACTTCCAACACTTTCAGCTTTACGACCTAGAGCAGGGAACGGAGGCGGCATTCAAACTCAAGGATCTGCACAAAAACGTCGAGCACTTCGGCTTTATCGCGGGCTACCACAAGCGCGAGTTCAAGGACCAAGATCCGGTGAATATTCAGGCTTCCGAGCTCATGGGCCGGCTGCACGACCAGCTCAAGGATGCCGGTTACGAGGGCGAAGACCTAGAACTCTTTTTGGTTCGCCTGCTGTTTTGCCTTTTTGCCGACGACACGGGAATTTTTGAAAAAGACATCTTTATTCAGTTCATCGAGCAGCGCACGCGCGAGGACGGCAGCGGCCTGGGCGGTCGCCTGGCCCACCTGTTTCAGACCCTTAACAAACCTTACGCAAAACGCGCCAAAACGTTGGACGAAGACCTAGCGCGGTTCCCTTACATCAACGGCGCGTTGTTTGAACGGCCGCTACCCATCGCGGCCTTTAACAGCCCCATGCGCGCGGCGCTGCTGCGGGCGTGTTACTTCAACTGGAGCTTTATTTCGCCCGCCATCTTCGGCTCGCTGTTCCAAAGCGTGATGGACAGGCAAAAGCGGCGCGGCATCGGCGCCCACTACACCACCGAGCAAAACATTCTCAAGGTGATCCGCCCGCTGTTTCTCGACGCGCTTGAGGCCGAATTCGCCAAGGTCAAGCACAACCGCAACCGCCTGCTGGAGTTCCACGAAAAACTTGGCACGCTGCGCTTTTTTGACCCCGCCTGCGGCTGCGGCAACTTTTTAATCATCGCCTATCGCGAGTTGCGCGAGCTGGAGATTCGGGTGCTTAAAACCCTCCATCGGCAAGAGCAACGGGTGTTGGACGCAAGCGCGCTGTCGTGCATCGACGTGGACCAGTTTTACGGCATTGAGCTTGAGGAGTTCCCCGCCCGCATCGCCGAGGTGGCCCTGTGGCTAATGGACCACCAGATGAACATGAAGCTGTCCGAAGCCTTTGGGCACTATTACGCCCGCATTCCCCTGCGCAAGGCGGCCCACATTGTGCACGGCAACGCGCTCACGCTCGACTGGGCCGCGGTGTTGCCGCCCGCCGACTCGGTCACCCTGTTAGGCAACCCGCCTTTTGTGGGGAAAAAGGAACAGACAAAAGAGCAAAAGCGGGATTTGATGGCTGTCCTAGAAGGAGTCAAAGGAGCAGGCGTGCTTGATTACGTGGCTGGTTGGTACATCAAGGCGGCATCATACATCCAAGGAACGGCAATCCGCTGTGGATACGTCTCTACAAATTCTATTTCGCAAGGGGAG
>JBCCEG010000259.1:0-2912 GCA_039030455.1 Myxococcota bacterium
AGAAAATTTGTATACCCCATGTTGAGGATATGAGTTTCAGGGGTTTAAAATTCGTCAAATTTGTGTACGGCCAGGACGTGAAGCAATTCCTAAAGCACGGGTGTTTACATCCGGAATTGCTTAACCTCCTGGTCGTACACAATTTTGACAAATTTAAAGAGCTAAGCACGCCCTGGAACTCTCATATCCTCAACAGGGGGTATGCGGATTTTCTCTGGAAAAGGCCAATATGGTGGATACTTTTCTACATCACATCGTAGTATAAAGACGTGAGCATCATCAGAGAACATAAATTCAAAATTTCTGCATCAAAATAAAAAAAAATTGTTTATAATCTGGGTTTACATCCTTGCTATATTAAAATTTGAAGATCGTATCATCTATACTTTAGGTTATAAAATAATTTTTCTTTTCTGTTTTATTGACGTTCTCTGCAACGTTTGCGTCTTCGTGCTAAAAGCCCCCAATAGTCATTAGGACGTTACACCCGATTTGGAGTACACTGTTGTTCTGTAATATTCATACTTTTGACAATAGGGAGTGAGGCTGCACAAGCGAAGGTCAAACCGGGAAGTGAATCTACGAAAGATTTTTGTACAACTGGTGTCTGTTGAATACCTTCCAAACCAGCGAACATATTATGTGTAGGATCATGTAACTTATCATTTTCATATTTTCTGCACATTGCATATAGGTTTTCCGATACAATGATTGAAAAGTAGCAAGTGATTTTTGCTTTTTCATTGGAAAGAGTTATAGTGCCATGCGGCATCAATTTGAACCAATACAACGATGTGTATTTTTGGGTAAACACTAGTAATTACTACATGAAAACCAAATATTTGACGTTTCATGCGATTTGAATGACGTAAAAATTGTAGTGGTTCTTAAATTGGTCGATATAACTATTATAGAGAAGTGTATTTTTATTGAAATGACACATAGAATGAGTGTTGTTTCGTTCAAAACGCACTTCTCCGACATAGATTTTTTCTTCAGGAATTACTATTCCCAGAACTAGGAATGACAAAAAATAACAGGGTACTCCGATTAGTCATAGGACTAGTTTATTTTTTGTACTGGTACAAGGTATCTGGACAAAAAATATCAATCAATCAATTCTTTTCTTTTGTTATACTTTTGTTTTGTGATACTATTTCCAGAAAGCTAGTATTACCTTAAGGAGATAAATTTTCGCGGAGTTAAATTTTCGTGGTTTTCGCGGAGTTAAATTTTCGTGGTTTTCGCGGATTTTGGCTATTTTCGCGAAAATATGTCTACGCGAAATGTTTGCAAGTCGTCAAACCGCGAAAGTATATCTCCGCGAAATTTTGTTTCTGTAAAATTCAAATGTTTTAGGGGTTAACCCTTTCAGTGCCGATGACCGTTTTTGTATTAAATACCCTGATCTCCACCGTCCGGGAGCTGCTTCCCGGGGCGTTCGGACCCGCGGATCTCGCCGCCTTCGACCGTCGCAACGCCGAGGACAGCCCGTGACGGACGAAGCCCCCGCGCCCTACGCCCCCCCCGAGGATCTCGGGTTCCGCTACGTCACCGACGCCGACGGACTGGCGGAGGCGGTCGCCGCCCTGGAGGGCACCACCGTGCTGGCGGTCGACACGGAGTCCGACTCCTTCTACTCGTACGAAGAGTCGTGCTGCCTCGTGCAGATCACGGGGGACTCGGGGCCCGACTGGGTCATCGATCCGCTCTCGGTGAAGGACCTCTCGCCCCTCTCGGCGCTGATGGCCGACCCGAGCGTCGTGAAGATCTTCCACGGCGCGGACTACGACGTGGTGAGCCTCAAGCGCGACTTCGGCTTCTCGATCCACGGCATCTTCGACACCATGATCGCGGCCCAAGCCGGCGGACACGACCGGTTCGGGTTGGGCGACCTCGTGAAGAAGTACTTCGGGGTCACCCTCAACAAGAAGTACCAGCGGCACGACTGGTCTTCGCGCCCGCTCAAGCCCGAGCATCTCGCCTACGCACGGCTCGACTCCCACTTCCTGCCGAAGCTCATGACCATCCTGGCCCCCTTGGCCGAAGAGAACGGTCGGGGCGCGATGCTGGAGGAGGAGTTCGAGCTGCTCGAAGGCCGCGAGTGGTCGCGCAAGCCGTTCAGCCCCGACGACTGCATGAAGATCAAGGGCGCGACGAAGCTGGACGGGCCCGCGCGGAAGGTGCTTCGCGCCGTGTTCCTCGCCCGAGACGCCCGGGCCCGCAAGCGCAACCGCCCGGCGTTCAAGGTCTGGGGCAACGACGTGTGCCTCGACGTCGCGGCCGGCAAGCCGACCGACAAGTCGGCCCTCGCCCAGGCGCTCGGCCCCAACCACCACGTGGTGAGGAGGTATCCCAACGAGATCGTAGAGGCCGTCAAAGCCGGTCTCGCGGACACGTCGGCCGCGCCCAAGGCACCCCGCCCGCATGAGACGCCGCGCGACCCGCGACTCCCTCCGTTCACGCGCGACGACGAGCCTCTGCTGGCCGCGCTGAAGAAGTGGCGAAACGCCCGCGCGAAGTCCGAGGAGATGGCCCCCGGGCTCATCGTCAACAACGCCGTGATGCGCGGGATCGCGGCCTTGAAGCCGGCGTCGGTGGACGACCTCGAGATCGTCCCCGACATGCGCCGCTGGCAGCGCGTCGGCTACGGCGAGCTGCTCGTGGGCGTGGTCGCCAAGTGGCAGGAGCGCACCGCCGCGGAGCAGGCGGCCAAGGAGGCGCGGGAGGCCGAAGGCGGGGGGAAGAAGCGACGGCGCCGCCGACGTCGACGACGGGGGGGTCAGTCCAAGGGCGGCGGCGAAGGCGCCGGGGCCGCGCAGAACGCCCCGACCTCGAGCGCGCCCGAATAGAGCGTCCCGCAGCCGTCGCAGGACGTAGCCCCGTCGAACTCGACGGAGGCCCACGTCAGC
>JBCCEG010000260.1:0-2894 GCA_039030455.1 Myxococcota bacterium
GCGGCGGCGGTGAGGGCGGCTTGGGCGTTGTTGGGCGTGGTGATGGTTTTGGAGAGGTCGCCAAAGGTGAGAAGCGCGAGGTTGTCTTTGGTGAGCTCTTTGATGTTGAAGGTGATTTCCTGACTTAAGGCTCCGAATTTTTCGCCGACCGAGATTTTTTTGCCCCCGTACTCGCGGAAGAGTGTTTCTCTCTCGACACTGCCGCCGATGTTGAGGTCGGTTATTTGGCCGTGAGGTTGCCACCGGTGGTCGGTGTCGGTGGGGTCGTCGGTCTCGTGAACGATGACGAAGCCGGTAAGGTTTTGGCCTTGGCTGTGGTCGTTGAAGACGACGTCTTCGAAGCTCTCGTTGTTGGCCGCTACCCGGCCGTTACGGTGGACCCGGTAAAGGGCAAGTAGGCTGAGGAGTTTTTTGAGTTTGTGTTTCACTACGTTTGGTTTTGGTTGCTTTGCGGTTTTGGTCGATTGATGGCTTAGTTGTTTTGGGACAATTTTTTGAGGAAGGCTTTTTCGGCGGCGGTGCCGTAACGCTGGATGTGACTGTTGAAGGCGGCTCTGTTGGGCGCTTGCTCGTAGGCTTTTTTAAGCGTTTGTCTACGCTCTTGGTCGAGCTCACCGGGAGGGGCGGCGGTTGGCGGTTGCTTTGTTTGGTCTTTTGGTTCTGGCATTGGATGCGGATTTTTTACGGTTAGGTGATGGTTTTTTAAGTTGTTCTTAGGTTTCCGATGTAGAGGCTGTTGATGTTGTCGACACGTTTGGTTTGATGGCCAAGGTAGATGCTTAGCTCTTGGCGGATGCCGTGGAGGTCCTCGTCGGCTTGGCCGAGGGGCCCAAGGTCGCCCACGGTGCTCGAGATGAGGAAGGAGGCGGCGGGCGTGTCCTCGATTTGCAGACTCTCGGCGTCGAGGTGGTTGTCGAGCCCGTCGGCTATGTCGATGAGGGCCACGGGGTGGTTGCTGGTGGAGCCAAAGGTGGTGTCGAGCCCGTTTTCGTGGCTTTTGAATAGATGTAGTACGGTGAGGCCTAACCAATGGTTGGCTTTGTGTAACCCGCCCTCAAGTGAAAGGTCGCGCTTGATTTTGCGCCCAACGATGACAAGGGCGGCCCGAAGTTTGGGGCTTGCCTTGAAGGCGAGTTTTTCGGCAAGGCCGACGTGTTGAGCGTTGGGCCCGCATTGCTGGACGGAGCCGGACTCGTAAAGGTACTCGAGCGGATCCGCGACGAGGACGAAGGTGGAAAGACGGGCGGTGAAGGCGGCGAGGGCTTGTTTGACGGTGGCAAGGGCCATGATGGTTAGGCGGCGGTTTGTTGTTGGTTGATGTAGGCGGCGAGCTCGGCGAGGATGCCGTTTTCGAAGGTCTGACCGGTGGGGATGGCGGAGGGGTCGGGCTCTTGCTTGACGGAGCGTTTGATGACGTAGAGGATGACGCTTTGGCCTCCTACCCGGCCGAGGATGACGGTGCGCTTTTTGTTAGGATAAAGGGCGATGCCAGTGCGGGCGGTGAAGTCGCGGGCCGGGATGTTGTAGCTGATCGGATGGACGGGGAAGACGAGGTTTTTGGCTTTTTTGGCGGTTATGATGCCACCGTAGACTCGCTGAGCGACGCCGATTTTGGTGGTGTAGATGCGGATGGGGTCGAGGGCGTAGTCGGTCTGGTCGGCCGCTTGAGCCCAAAAGTTGCTCTTGGGGCCGCCCACTTTGTTAGGCTTTTGGTTTTTCTCGTTGAAGTGCTCACTCAAGATTTCGGCTCCGGTGAAGCCGATGAGGTTGTGGACTTCTCGCTCTTGGGGCAGTCCTTTTATCAAGCCGAGGAAGGTGGCAAATCGTTGGGTCGGTAGCTCTAGTTGATACATTTCTTTTTTGCTAACGTTTTGGGCTTGTGGTAGAGGTTGGCCGGGTTACTCTGCCACAGCCAAGCGAAGAGCCGGGCGGCGCGTTGCGCTTTTTTTCGACTATCGAAGCAAAGACGGTTTAGCCCCCCGCCATGAGCAAAGCCGAGGCTCCACTCGGGGCGGCTGTCTTGCTCGTTGAGGCCGAAGTCTATTAAACGGATTTTGAAGAGCCCGCAAACGATGTTGTACTCTTTTGGTTGCCAGTGCATATTTAAACGAATGTCGGCGTGAAGTTGCCCTCGGTGTCGAAGTTGCCCAAGCCGCTTTGCTCAAGAGCCTCACGGAATCGGTTGTCTTTGATGGGCGGGCGGGCTTGGAGGTTGCGGTTGAGGGGGGTTTTTTGGCTAACGTCGGGCGGGCGGTTGTCGCCCTCGGCGAGGTGACCTTCGGCGATGAGTTGGCGGCGGCTAACGGGCTTGGTGTCTTTGCCGCTGTTGAAGTCGAAAGGGGCGTGATCGGTGCCAAAACGGTTGAGGCGACGCCATACGGGACTGTCGAGCATGGCGAGGAATTGAGCCAAGACGCCGTTTTGCCCGGCGGAGGCTGTGGCCCAACGGCTCACCCAATCTCTCGGCTGTTGGCGCTTGAATCGACGATAGAAGCGGCGGGCGGGGTATTGGCGGGCGACGATGGGATCTTGTTGGCGGTGGAGCTCGCCGCCTGAGGTGAGAGCGCGAAGGTTGTGGCTAACGATGAGGTTGAGCCGAGGATCGGTGCGGAGGGCGCTTGGGTCGGTGCTCTCTACTAGCTCTCGAAGCTGGCTTTTGAGCCCGGCCTCGTTTAGACGACCAGCGAGGATTTCTTCCAAACCGGTTTTTAGACGATCGAGAAAGACGGTGTTTTCGACGCGGGCACTGAAGAGCGCCCGTTGTCTTGTCTCTACGCTGAGCTCTTCGATTTCGCGTGAGGTGAGCGGCGTGGGCATTTGCTTTTTGCGCCGGAGTAGCTCCAGTGCTTTTGATAGGCTAACGCCCTGTGCGAAGATGGCCATTTTTCTCAGAC
>JBCCEG010000261.1:0-2880 GCA_039030455.1 Myxococcota bacterium
CCTATCATGTGGCCGATGGCAAAGGGATGGATGTGGATCAACCCCGCAATCTTGCTAAGAGTGTCACGGTGGAATAGATGTTGACGGAAGAACGCGAGGTGCGGCAACGCGCGAGTCTGTTGGAGCGGTCGCTCCGCAAGGGCGATGCGGAACGGGTGCGTTCTCTTTTGCGGTCGCAGCACCCCGCGGACATTAAGGAATGCATGCAGCAGCTCCCCTTGGAGCTGTGGCCGGGGCTGCTTGAAGCAATCCCCGAGTGGGAAAAGCGCGCCGAGGTTGTCTGTCAGTTGGAAGAGGCCCAGTGGCAGCAGCTTATGGCGCGGCTTGCGCCCGGGGACATCGCCCGGTTGATCAAGCACATGGAGTCGGACGACGCGGCGGATCTCGTGGGGTGCTTGTCCGATGAACAAAAACATCGTGTGCTGCCCGCGCTGAGCAGGGAAGACCGCGCGAGCGTGCTGCAGCTCTTGGGTTATCCGCAAGAGTCCGCGGGCGGCATTATGCAGTTGGAGCGTGCGCAGGTGTCGCACAAGGCTACGGTGACAGACGCCATTCGGACCGTGCGAGAGCTGGTGGAAGAAGACGTAGAGGTTTTGGTTATCTGGGTGGTTGACGACGACCAGCGGTTGATCGGCAGTTGTGAGTTATCTGATTTGTTGTTGCATAAATCCACCACACGCATTACGGATATCATGAACGAAGATGTATCGGGCGTGGAGCCTTTCATGGACCAGGAGCAGGTTGCTGATTTGTTCCAAAAGTATGATTTACTGGCCGTGCCGGTGGTCGATAAGCAGGGGCGTATTTTGGGACGCATTGTGATTGACGATGTCATGGACGTCCTGTCGGCGGAGGCGGACGAAGACGCCTTGCATATGGCCGGCACGAGCACGGAAGAGTTGGCTCATCCGACGCAGGTGTTCGCCATTGCCCGCGTGCGATTGCCTTGGCTGGCCATCAGCCTTCTCTGTTCGCTTGCTTCCGCTTTTCTGGTCTATGCCTTTGAGACGGTTTTGGGTCAGGCGATTATTCTGGTTCCGTTTATCTCGGTGATTACCGCCATGGGAGGTAACGTGGCCGTGCAGTCGGCGACATTGTTGCTGCGTAATCTGGTCTCCGGCAAGGCTGGATCGCAAGATACCACCCAGTTCCTGTGGCGCGAGGTCAAGGTGAACTTGATCACGGGGACGGCATGCGGCCTGGCAAGTTCGGTTGTCGCCGCCGTTGTGCTGAGCGATTCCAATTGGTATTTGGGGGGGGTGGTGTTCTTGGCCATGGTGGCGGGGATGGCGGCGTCGTCAACGGTGGGTGTGTTGGTTCCCACGCTGTTGCGCCGACTCGGCGTTGACCCGGCCATTGCTTCCGGACCTTCCGTCATGACGTTAAGTGACATCACGGGGATCGCCATCTACCTTTCCATCGCTATCCCGTTTTTGCGCTATTTGCAAGCTTGACCAAGATTCATCTGTCCGGACCGCAGATGACCAGGATTAAGGGATTGCACGGATGGATTGGGACGTGATAGCCCCCTTATGCCATTCCCGCCCACTTTGTCATTCCCGGGCCCTTATTGTCATCCGGCACGAGCGGAGCGAGGAAGGGGCCCCCGCAAAGTATTGCGCAGGAAACTTTGTGGGGACAAAAGGATCCCACCGTTGATCGCAGCGCGGCAATTGTCTGGACCGCAGATGACTAGGATTAAGGGATTGCACGGATGGGTTGGGACATGATAGCTTCCCTTTGTCATCCCCGCGCCCTTATTGTCATCCGGCACGAGCGGAGCGACTCTTTTTGTCATTCCCGCGCAAGCGGGAATCCCCAAAGCTCCGATCGGTGGGGAGATCCTTCGCGCCGCTGCCGCGACACTCAGGATAACGGCAAGGGGATGTTGTTGCCGTAGAGACGCGATTCATCGCGTCTCTACTTCATACGAACCGGAGAGAATGATAAACGCTCTTAAGGTGAAAAGCATGTCCGACCTGCCCCGTGTTCAGTTGTATTGCGACGGCTCGTGCTTGCGTAACCCCGGCCCGGGCGGTTGGGCGGCCTTGCTCATTTTCGCGTCGCCACGCTCCGGCGAGCAAGAGCGCCGCAAGCTCGTGCAAGGCGGCTGCCCGGATACAACCAACAATCGGATGGAGCTGACCGCCGCCATCGAGGGGTTGTCAGCTCTGAAACAGCCCTGTGACGCGCGGGTGTTTTGTGATAGCCAGTACGTTGTCAGGGGGATGTCGGAGTGGCAGGCGGCCTGGCGGCGGCGTGGTTGGAAAACCGCCGGAGGAAAGCGCGTGGAAAACGTTGAGTTGTGGCAACGGCTTGTGCAAGCGGCAAGTCCCCATCGCGCCACCTGGCACTGGGTCAAGGGGCACGCGGGGCATCCCCTGAACGAATACGTGGACGAGCAAGCGCGCCAACAGGCCCAGCGGTTTTTGCGCGGCTAACGTCTCCGCCGGCTTTGCGCCTCATCTGTCCGGACCGCTGATTTGTCGGATTTTGGGATTGCACGGATAATTTTTGTATCTGTATCATCCTTCCATTTGGCATAAATCAGAGGTCAATGTTTGTATCTGTGAAATCCTTTCATCCCATGAATCAGCGGTCCAGACGGTGATGGGATTGCACGGATAGGTTGGGACATGATAGCTCCCCTTTGTCATCCCCGCGCCCTTATTGTCATCCTGAATGCGAAGCGCGAAGGATCTCCCCACCTGTCGAAACGCGGGGAGATCCTTCGCCTGTCCTTCACTACCATTGCGGACAGGCTCAGAATGACAGGAGGGACTGTTGCCAGGGTGTAGAGACGCGATTAATCGCGTCTCTACGGGTGACAGTCAAAGCGGCGTCCTTATTGTTTATGTAATACATTTGTTGAAATAAAAA